>NZ_SCMW01000020.1:0-54936 GCF_005502845.1 Brevibacterium sp. 2SA
GCTCATATCCATGAGATCATCGCCTCCCCGCGGGAGGAATCGGCGGCACCCCCGCATCCCCTGCACCGGCTCGGCACCGCGCTCACCCGCGGGGAGGCGATGATCTCATGGATATGAGCTGCGTCGACGAGGTGCTCACCTGCGCTGATCCGGAACGGTGGCAGCCCGGTGACAGCTGGCTGGCCGGGGGCACCGTGCTCTTCTCCTACGGCACCGACATCACCCAGGGGCCGCCGCGGCGCCTGCTCGACATCACCGAAGCCGGCTGGACGCCGACGCAGTGGCGCTGCGACGCCTCCGGTGAACCCCTCGAGCTCGAGATCGCCGCGACCTGCCTGATCAAGGACATCTTCGAGTTCCGCGCGAACGGTCCGCGCCTGCCCGCCCACACCGATCGGGTGCTGCCCGGCCTCGACCTCTTCGCCCCGTGCTGTGACTCCTTCGTCGCGTCGTGGAAGATCTGGAACGCCTCGACGATCGGCGGCAACGTCGCCACGGGACTGCCCGCCGGCCCGATGATCTCCCTCCTCTCCGGCCTCGACGCCGTCGCCCTCCTGTGGGGACCACGCGGGTCGCTGCGGGCCGTGCCCGTCGCCGACCTCGTCGTCGGGGAGGCGCAGACGACGCTCGAGCCCGGGGAGCTCATCCGCAGCTTCCACGTCCCGATCGCTGCGCTCACGCAGCCGTGCGCGTTCCGCCGCATCTCCCTGACCGAACGCGGACGCACCGCGGCACTCATCATCGGCCGCCGCCTCGGCGCCGATACCCTGCGCTTGGCGATCACCGGGTCGACCCGTCGCCCGCACATCATCGACCTCGGCCCGGACGCCGCGCATGCGGCGACGTGTGCGGGGCTGCAGGCGGCGATCGACGAGGCGGTCGCCGGGGTCTGGCACGACGACATCCACGGCACCCCGCAGTGGCGGGAGGCGATGACGCACCGCCTCGGCGCGGAGATCCTCACCGAACTGCTCGACCCCGCCGAACCGCACCCGCGCTTCGCCGCGCGCACGACCGGAGACATCACGATGACGAGGAGCACGCGATGACGACGACCGAACACACCCCACCTGCCACCGCACCCGGAAGGCCGTCGGCCACCGTCGACGGACGCACCGTCACCGTCTCACCCGAACCCGGGCAGTGCCTGCGCACGTGGCTGCGGGAACAGGGGGCGACCGGGGTGAAGAAGGGCTGCGACGGCGGCGACTGCGGAGCGTGCACCGTCATCGTCGACGACGAGGCGATCCACTCGTGCCTCTATCCCGCCCACCGGATCGCCGGGAAGTCGGTGACGACGATCCAGGGACTCGGCACGCCGGAGGACCTGCACCCGGTGCAGGAGAACTTCCTCGCCGCCGGCGGCTTCCAGTGCGGGTTCTGCACGGCGGGGATGATCTGCACGGTCGCCGCGATGACCGAGGCCGACAAGAAGGACCTGCCGCGCAGTCTCAAGGGCAACGTGTGCCGGTGCACCGGCTACCGAACGATCGAGGATGCCGTGGCCGGCCACCGCAACGTCGACCCCGGATTCCGCGGCATCGGGGCGAACACCGGGGCACTCGCCGGCCCCGGCGTCGTCACCGGCACCGTCCGGTACACGATGGACCTGCGACCGGACGAGCTGCCCGCGCCCCTGCTCCACGGCGCGCTCGTCCACGCGACCCGGGCGCACGCGCGGATCCTCGCCATCGACACGACGCGGGCGCTCGCCGAACCGGGCGTCATCGCCGTCCTCACCCACGAGGACGCCCCGGCCAAGCGGTTCTCGACCGCGCAGCACGAGATCGTCGAGGACGACCCCAAGGACACCCGCGTCTTCGACGACGTCGTCCGGTACTGGGGACAGCGCGTCGCCGTCGTCATCGCCGAAACCCAGCGGGCGGCCGAACGCGGGGTCCGCCTCGTCGACATCGAGTACGAGGACCTGCCGGCGGTCTTCGACGTCGAACTCGCCGACGCCCCCGACGCCCCGGCGATCCACCCAGACGCCGGTCCGGACGCGGGCATCGCCCGACCCGGTGACAACGTCCTCGCCGAAGTCCACCACGAGATCGGCGACGTCGAGGCCGCACTCGCCGCCTCGGCGGTCACCCACGAGGCGACGTACCGCACCCAGCGCCTCTCGCACATGGCGCTCGAGACCCACGGGGCGATCGCGTGGACCGACGACGAAGGCCGATTCGTCGTCCGCAGCAGCACGCAGGTGCCGTTCCTCGTCCGCCGGGCGCTGAGCCGGATCTTCGACCTCGACCCGGATCGGGTGCGGGTCTACTGCGAGCGCGTGGGCGGTGGATTCGGCGGGAAGCAGGAGGTGCTCTGCGAGGACGTCGCCCTGCTCGCGACGATGGCCACCGGCCGGCCCGTGCGTCTCGAACTCTCCCGCAAGGAGGTCTTCACCGCCACCACCGTCCGCCATCCCTTCCGGATGCGGGTGCGCGCCGGCGCCGACGAGACCGGGACGCTGACAGCACTCGCCGTCGACGTCCGGTCGAACACCGGCGCCTACGGCAATCACGGTCCCGGCGTCCTCTTCCACGGGGTCGGGGAGTCGGTGGCCGTCTACAACGCACCGCACAAGAAGGTCGACGCGATGGTCCTCTACACGAACACGATGCCCTCGGGAGCGTTCCGTGGCTACGGGCTGAGCCAGATGATCTTCGCCGTCGAGTCGACGATCACCGCCTTGGCCGACAAGCTCGGCATCGACGAACTCGAGATGCGCCGGAGGAACATCATCGGACCCTCCGACCCCATGCTCAGCGCTCACGACGAACCCGAGGAGGACCTCCTCATCGGCAGCTACGGACTCGACCAGTGCATCGATCTCGTCAGCTCCGCCCTCGACCGCGGCCGCACTCGCTGGGCCGAGCACGTCGCCGCCGGGCACGGGGAGGACCTCGGCGAGGAGTGGAACATCGGCGAGGGGCACGCGATCGCGATGATCGCCACCGCCCCACCGCGCGGCCACATCGCCCACGCCCACATCACCCTCGGCGAGGGCGGGACGTACGAGCTGCGGGTGGGCACCGCGGAGTTCGGCAACGGCACCTCGACCGTCCACGCGCAGCTCGCCTCGACCCTGCTCGGCACGACGACGGACCGGATCACGCTGAAGCAGTCCGATTCCGATGTCGTCGAACACGACACGGGGGCCTTCGGGTCGACGGGGACGACGATCGCCGGGAAGGCCAACGATCTCGCGACGAAGGACCTCATCGCGCGTTTGCAGGCACTGGCGGCGCCCCACCTCGGCGCCCGGCCCGAGGAGGTCGAGATCGCCGGCGACTATGCGTGCGTGCGGGTCCCGGCCGACCTCAATGCCCGCTTCGCCGCGGTTGTCGGACCCGCCGGCGGCAGGCGCGCGGTCCACCTCGACGTGCTCCTGCGCGAGTCGCTCGCGGCCACCGGGGAGGCCCCGACGGGGTCGGGCTACTGGGGTGGGGAGCCGCGGTCGGTGGCGTTCAACGTCCACGGATTCCGGGTCGCAGTGAACATGTGCACCGGTGAGGTCCGGATCCTCCAGTCCGTCCACGCCGCTGACGCCGGGGTCGTGATGAACCCCCACCAGTGCCGCGGACAGGTCGAGGGCGGGGTCGCCCAGGCGATCGGGGCCGCCCTCTACGAGCGCATCATCGTCGACGAGGAGACCGGCAGACCCGTCACCGACATCCTCCGGCAGTACAAGGCCCCGAACTTCGCCGACATCCCCCGCACCGAGGTCCACTTCGCCGACACCCATGACGCCGTCGGTCCGCAGGGGGCGAAGTCGATGAGCGAATCCCCGTTCAATCCGGTCGCTCCCGCGCTCGCCAACGCGATCCGCCATGCCACCGGGGTCCACTTCACGGCGACGCCTCTGACGAGGGATGCCATCTATGCGGGACTCGCCGAGGCGGGGGTGCTTGAGCAATGAGCGCGACCGTGCCGCACGCGCGCAGGCCCACAGTCTCCGGTTCCGGGAGGTCGGCGATGACAGGCCGGGGCGTCGCCCTCATCCTCGCCGCCGGGTCGGGGCACCGCCTCGGGCTCGGCCCGAAGGCGCTGCTGCCGTGGGAGGACTCGGTCCTCGTCGTCCGGGCCGTCCGGGTGGCCGTCGCCGCCGGGCTGAGGCCCGTCGTCACCGCCGGTCCCGGTCGCGGCGAGATCGAAGCCCACCTCGCCGCGGCGGGGCTCGGGGACGTCGCCGTCATCGACGTGCCCGACGCCGAGGTGGGGATGTCCGCATCGTGGCGGGCCGGGATCGCGGCGATCGGTCGGGAGCCGGGGACCACCTCGGCGACACCGGTCCTCGTCATGCTCGTCGACCAGCCCGGGATCGGCCGGGCCGTCCTCGACCGGCTCATCGGCGCGTTCGATCCCGGGCGCATCGCCCGCGCGGCCTGGTTGGGCTTCCCCGGCCACCCGGTGCTCCTGCCGCTCAACCACGCCCGCGCCGCCGTCAGGCGAGCGAGCGGCGACGAAGCGGGACGGGCGTGGCTGCGGGGGCACACCCACCTCGTCGACCTCGTCGAATGCTCGGACCTCGGGGACGCCTCCGACATCGACACCCCCGACGATCTGCGGGCCTGGCGGGAACGGGCGCCGACGAACCGGTAGCGTGGGAGACCAGACCATCCACCCACCAACGCCGAGGCGGTGCGCCGATGACCGAAGCTTCCCACGACCCGATCCCCGCCGGTGACAGCGGGACCGGGGTCGCCGTTCCCACGACCGTCGTCTTCGACCTCGGTCAGGTCCTCGTCGGCTGGGACCAGTCCGGGCCGCTGGCCGACCGGATGAGCCGGGCCGAATGGGACGCCTTCGCCGCCGAAGCCGACTTCGCCGCCCTCAACGTCTCCGCCGACAACGGTGCCACCATCGCCGAGGTGGTCGAGCGGGCAAGTGCGACCGATCCCCGCCACGGGGAGATCGTCGCGACGTACTACGAGCGGTTCGACCGGTCGCTGACCGGCCCGATCCCCGGCATGGCCGAGATCGTCGCCGAACTGGGAGCTCAAGGCACCCGTCTCCTCGGACTGTCGAACTGGTCGGCCGAGACCATCCACTTCGCGCCCGTCGCGGCACCGGCGATCAGCGAACTCGAGGACATCGTCGTCTCCGGGCGGGAGAAGCTCATCAAACCCGACCCCGCGATCTTCCGCCTCCTCCTCGACCGCTTCGACCTCGACCCTGCTCGCACGGTGTTCGTCGACGACCTCGCGGCCAACGTCGAGGCGGCGCGCGCTCTTGGGCTCATCGGCATCGTCTTCACCGGTGCTCAGGACCTGCGGGCCGACCTCGAGCGGCTCGGCCTCCTCGGTGCCCGCAATCACACGTGAGGCGCCTGGCTAGCCGAGGTCGACGCCCTTCGCCGTCGCGAGCGCCTGCAGCTTCTCGCGGTCGTCGGTCTGCACGCACACCGTCGCCCGCAGCCCTTCGCTCTCTCGTCGCAGCAGGTAGTGCGCGACGCTGTCGGTGAGCGGGTCCCCCGCGTCGTCGACGAAGTCCCAGCGCACCTGGACCATGACGAGATCGGGGGTGAGATGATCCTCGCCGAGGAGGTCGTACCCGACCGTGGCGAGCCCGAGCTTCCGGTAGAGCGGGTAGGACTGCTCGAGTCCCGCGGCCATCGCCTCCCGCGACTCGAGCACCCCGGAGAATGTGTCGTCGACGATCATTCCCGGCATCGACCACAGCCGGCTCGCCGCCTCGGCATCGAACTCGGTCAGCGAGCGCGCGTACTCATCGAGGTAGGCAGTGATCTCGGTCGTCTCGATCGTCATGTCCCCACCGTACCGCCGCACCTGCGGTGAACATGTTCACTCCAGTGCCTTCCGGGCGGCCTTGAGCGCGATCCTCCGGGGCAGCAGACCGGCACCGGCGGCAAGCACCTTGTTGCCGAACCCCGAGATGACGCTGCGCGGCTGACGGTGCTCGAGCGCGGCGAAGGCGACCGCGACGACCTGTTCGGGTGTCTCGAACCGTCCTGTGCCCGCGAAGTCGCTGCCGGCCACGGCGAAGAACTCCGTGTTCGTCGGACCGGGGCTGAGCGCGAGCACCCGCAGCGGAGCCGACCGCGTCTCCTCGGCGATCGCCTCGGTGAGGGAGAGGACGTAGGCCTTCGTCGCGCCGTACGCGGCCATCCCGGGCGTGGGTTGGTAGGCCGCGGTGCTCGCGATGTTGACGAGCACCCCGGTCAGCTGCGGCAGCAGCGCGCGGGTCAGCCGGGTCAGCGCCACGACGTTGACGGCGAGCATGTCATCGATCCGCTCGGGGTCTGTGTCGGCGAAGGGTTCGGCGATGCCGAACCCGGCGTTGTTGACGAGCGAGTCGACCGCGATGCCGCCGGTGGTGAGATCCGTGAGGAGCCCGTCGACCCCTGCCGCCTCGGCGAGATCATGGACGAGCACGTGGGCGGTGATGCGGTGGGCGGTCTCGAGGTCCCGCGCGAGCTCCTCGAGCCGGTCGCGGCGGCGGGCGACGAGGACGAGATCGGCGCCGCGGGCGGCGAACTGTCGGGCGAACTCCGCCCCGAGGCCCGAGCTCGCGCCGGTGATGAGGACGGTGGTGCCGCGGACGTCGAGTGCGTGCCGTCTCACGCCCTCGGCCCCGGTGCCGCGCGGCGGCCGTCGACATCGGCGATGATCCGGGAGGCGAGCGCCTCGGCGGACGCGGGATTCTGCCCCGAGTAGAGGCTGCCGTCGACGACGATGTGGGGACGCAGTGGAACCACGCCCTTCTCGTAGTGGATCCCGGCGTCCTTGACGGCGTCCTCGAGGAGCCACTTGGCCTTCCACGCGAAGGCGTTGAGACGCTCCTCGACGTTGGAGAGTCCCGTCATCGTCCGTCCGGCGAAGGCGTTCGACCCGTCCTCGTTCTTCGCCGCGAGCACGGCGACCGGCGCATGGCAGAGGAGGGCGAGGGGCCTGCCGGAGTCGAGGCGGCGCGCCAGCAGAGCACCGGAGACCGGATCGACCGCGAGGTCCTCCATCGGGCCGTGCCCTCCGGGGTAGAAGACGACGTCGTAGTCGGCCTCGTCGACAGTGTCGAGGGCGAGGGGATGGTCGAGGGCGTCCTTGATCGAGTCGAGGTAGGCGCGGATCTCCCGGCGCTTCTTCGGTCGACCCCCGGCGATGCCGAGGCTGAGCTCGTCGAGCGTCGGAGGCACTCCCCCGGGCGTGGCCACGGTGATGTCCCACCCGGCCTCGGAGAAGAGACGGTAGGGTTCGGCGACCTCCTCGGCCCAGTAGCCGGTGGGATGGACGGTGCCGTCCTCAAGCGTCCATCCGGTGGCGGCGGTGATGACGAAGAGAACCGATGTCATGAGGGGACCTTTCCTGCGACGACGGGGACGCTGTGGGAGAGGACGATCTGCTTGCTAAAGTTAACAGTGTCCACACTGAAAAAGTACGGGGGAGGACCGACAGTGTCAACAGCGCCTGCGGAGAAGCCGCGGCATCATCATGGCAACCTGCGCCACGCGCTCATCACCGCCGGCGTCGAGATGCTCGAGACGGGTGAGGCCTTCTCGCTGCGCGCCGTGGCCCGCCGGGTCGGCGTCTCCCAGGCCGCGCCGTATCGCCACTTCGCAAGTAAGCAGGACCTCGAAGCCGCGATGGCCGCCGATGGCTTCGCCGAGCTCCAGACCGCACTCGAAGCCGTCGTCGGCGAGCACGGGGAGGGCGACACCCCGCTCGTCGAGCTCGCGCTCACCTACATCCGCTTCGCCGAGGCGCATCCGGCCCTCTACGCTCTGATGTTCGGCCAGGAGCTCAGCACCGTCGACGAGGTCAGGGTCGCCTGCGCGGCCGTCTTCGCCCGCATCCAGGAGGTCGCGGTCGCCACCCACCCGCAGCGGGATCCGCACGGACTCGCCACCGCCGGATGGGCTCTCGCCCACGGACTGGCGACCCTCCACATCGACGGCACCCTCGGGGCCAACGACGACGTCGACTTCGACACCCGCGTCCGCGCCGCCTTCGCCGCCCTGCTCACCGACTGAGACCCACGCAGCGCCGCTGAGACCGGGAACACACCCGGAGGTCGGGAATGAATCTCCGCATCGCTATGTTGACACCGTTAACTTCGTCAGCCTACTCTCAGTTCGAGAGTCCGGAATCAGATGTGGAGATGAGAACCATGACCGAGACGAACACCGCCCCGACCACCGAAGTCACCCTGGGCTCGCGCACCCTCCAGGTGCCCGCGGGCGGTCTCTTCGACCGCTATCGCATGCAGCCCGACCTCGACGAGGTCGCCCGCGACCCCCGCGTGACCAGCGTCGACTTCTTCCGCAACCAGCCGAAGGTCGAGGTGGAGTCGCGCATCGGGCGCACGTTCACCCCGAACTTCTACTACGCGATGTCGAGCGCACGCCTGACGATGCTCGCGCCGATGAGCGCGCTGCGCGACCGGCTGCCCGCACCGCTCGATCCGCTCGAAGCCGTTCCCGGCTTCGGTCTCGCCTCGGTGCTGCTGTTCCGCTACGACGTCGCCGACATCGACTTCTACACCGAGGCGGCCGTCGGCATCGCGGTCAAACCGCCCCACCACGGTCCGCTGGGGGCGATCGACCTGCTCGCGGCGCTGAAGAACAACCACCTCGACTCGTATGTGCTCTCCCTGCCCGTCAACACCGAGATCGCCCAGGTCCGCGGGCACGACGGCTACGGTTTCCCCAAGTGGGTGACCGACATCGATGTCGACATCACCGCGCAGTCCGTGACCGGACGGGTGCTCAACGACTCCGGCGGCAGCGACTTCGAACTCCGGGCCCCGACTCCCCGGCAGAAGCGGCACCGGTCGGGCACCGCGGTGTCCTCCCTGACGTCGTATACGCACTTCGACGGAGGATGGCATGCGACGTTCAACCAGACGAACGCCCTCGTCTCGGGATCTGCGCTGTTCCCGCGCCATGTCGAGACCCGCCTCGGCGAGGGACGGATCTCCGATGACATCCGCTCGCTGCGTCCGACGCGGACCCTGATGTTCGATGTCATGACCCACGGTCAGGCGGCTCTCCACATGCCGCGCGTCATCTCGCTCGACTGACGACGTTCATGTCTCTGACCTACACTCCCAGCCATTCCCGTCACACGACCACAGAAGGGCAGACCATCGTGTCCACACTGACCGCGGATGCGCGGATCACTCCGAGGATCACCGCCGACCGTCTCGCGGCGCTGAGTCGCCGCGTGCGGGTCGCCGACCCCGACGCCACGCAGGACGTCACCAATGCGATGACCGGTGAGGTCCTCGGCACCGTTCCGCACGGCACCCCGGCCGATGTCGTCGCCGCGGCCGCTCGGGCCCGCAGCGTTCAGAAGGAGTGGGCCGCCCGCCCGGTCCGGGAACGGGCGGAGGTGCTATTGCGCTTCCACGACCTCGTGCTGCGCCACCAGGACGAAGTCCTCGACCTCATTCAGCTGGAGAACGGCAAGGCCCGCCGGCATGCGTTCGAGGAGATCATGGATGTCGCGTTGAGCGCCCGCTACTACGCGCACACGGCGGAGAGGTACCTGCGGCCCAAGCGCCGTCAGGGTGCGCAGCTGGCGCTGACGAAGGTGTGGGAGCTCCATCATCCGAAGGGCGTCGTCGGAATCATCTCGCCGTGGAACTATCCGCTGACGCTCGGCATCAGCGATGCCCTGCCGGCGATCGTCGCCGGCAATGCGGTGGTCACGAAGCCGGATGCGCAGACGCCGTTCGCCGCACTCTGGGCCGTGGAGATGCTCGAGCGGGCGGGCATGCAGCCCGGTCTCGTCGAGGTCGTCACCGGGTCGGGTGCCGAACTCGGTCTGCCGATCATCGAGAACTCCGATTTCCTCATGTTCACGGGGTCGACCGCTGTGGGACAGACGGTGGCCGCCCAGGCCGGGGAGAACCTCATCGACGCGTCGATGGAGCTCGGCGGGAAGAACGCCCTTCTCGTCCTCGACGATGCCGACGTCGACAAGGCGGTGTCCGGGGCGATCCGGGCGAGCTTCTCCAACACAGGGCAGCTGTGCATCTCGATGGAGCGCATCTATGTCCCCGACGTCCTCTGGGACGACTTCACTGAGAAGTTCGCCGCTGCCGCCAGGGCGATGACGCTGACCGCCGGGATCGACTACTCCGCGGACATGGGCTCGCTCGTGTCGCAGAAGCAGCTCGAGACGGTGATGCGCCATGTCGATGATGCGCGGGACAAGGGCGCTGCGGTGCTCGCCGGCGGTCGGCGCCGTCCCGAGCTCGGCCCCTACTTCTACGAGCCGACGATCCTCACCGATGTCGACGAGTCGATGGAGGTCTACGCGCACGAGACCTTCGGTCCGGTCGTCAGCCTCTACCGGGTTGCCGACGAGGAGGAGGCGATCGCTGCGGCCAACGACAGCGACTACGGCCTCAACTTCAGCGTGTGGACCTCCGATGAGGACCGGGGAGTCCGCGTCGCCTCCCGGCTCGAGGCCGGCACCGTCAACGTCAACGACGCGTACGCCGCGGCGTGGGGGTCGATGGATGCGCCGATGGGCGGCATGAAGGCCTCGGGCCTCGGCCGGCGGCACGGGGAGCACGGCATCCTCAAGTACACCGAGTCGCAGACGATCGCCGCCTCCCGGCTGCTGCCCGTCGGTGTGCCGGACGATGTCGATCCTGTGCGCTACGCCCGCATCGTCACAGGCGCGCTGCGCGTGCTCAAGCGGATCCCGGGTGTGAAGTGAACCCGACCGACTACGCCCGCGAACGCGGCGACGGACTGCAGACCATCCTCGGTGCCGGTGGGCCGATCGCCGACGAACTCGCCCGCGCCCTCCATCGCGACTTCACTCAGGACATCCGGCTCGTCAGCCGGCACCCGAAGCAGGTCAACGGCACGGATGAGCTCGTCACAGCCGACCTCATGGACCCGGCGTCGACCGAGCGTGCTGTCGCGGGCAGCTCGATCGCCTATCTCACGGTGGGTCTGCCGATGGATTCGGCGCTGTGGGAGGAGAAGTTCCCGGTGATGATGCGCAATGTCATCGATGCGTGCATGGCCCATGGGACGAAGCTCGTCTTCTTCGACAACACGTACATGTACCCGGGCACCCCGACCCCGCAGACCGAGTCGACGGGATTCGCTCCCGGTGGCCGCAAGGGCCGGGTGCGGGCGGCGATCGTCACGATGCTCCTCGACGCGATGGCTGCCGGACAGATCGACGCGCTCATCGGTCGCGCCCCGGAGTTCTACGGGCCGGGGAAGACGAAGAGCTGGTCGAACATGCTCGTCTTCGACCGGATCAGGGCGGGCAAGCGCCCGCTCGTGCCGGTGAGTGCGACGACGAAGCGCTCGCTGATCTGGACGCCGGATGCCAGCCGGGCACTGGCGCTGCTCGGCAACACCGCCGACGCGTACGGGCAGACCTGGCATCTGCCGATTGATGAGCATCGCCGCACGTACCGTGAGCTCATCGCGATCGCCTCCGAGATCACCGGGCGGAAGATCGGCTACACCGTGCTTCCGCTGTGGGTGTTCAAGTTGGGCCGCCGGTTCAATCCGATGCTCGCCGAGGCGGCCGAACTCCTGCCCCGGTACCGCGGGGACAACATCTTCGACACGTCGAAGTTCGCCTCCCGCTTCCCCGACTTCGCTGTGACGACGTATCGGCAGGGCATCGCCGACATCCTCGGCGAGTGAATCCCGAGGCGCCCGCACCGCACGCCGTACGTCAATCAGATCGTCTGTTCCTTCCCCATGAGGGCGTCATAGTATGACGCCGTCTGGTGCTTGAGCGCCCTGGCGACTGCGGCGACGGCGGGACGGCGCATGGAGTCGGGCCGCAGCACCATCCAGTACGGGAGGTGTTCGGTGAGGTCGCCGGGGAGAAGTCTGACGAGGTCGGCATGCTGGTCGGCCATGAAGCACGGCAGGAACCCGATTCCGGCCCCCGTCCGTGTGGCTTCGACGTGGACGAAGACATTCGTCGAGGTCACACCGTCTTTCATCGACGGCACGAGGCGCCGGGGAGCGTCAAGGTCGTCGACGTGGAGCATCGAGTCGACGAAGTACACGAGCTGGTGCTCCATGAGCGCGTCGACCGTCGTCGGGGTGCCGTGGTCGGCGAGGTAGTCCTGCGCAGCGTACATTCCCAGCGCATAGTCGCCGAGGTGGACCGCCTCGGCGCGATGGACCTGCGGTTTCCCGACGACCACTTCGATGTCGAGTCCCGACCGCTGCTGTAGCGCCTGCCGCGTCACCGTGACGATCTCAACGCTCAGGCCCGGGTGGGTCCGCCGCAGCGCCGCGACGGCCGGTGAGGCCACATAGGCGCTGAACCCGTCCGTCGCCGACATCCGCACGACGCCGCTGACGGGATCGGGAGTCTCGCCCGACTCACCGAGGCTGCCGACCGCGAGCTCGACCTTCTCGGCGACGCGCACCGCCTCGGCGCCGAGCTCCGTGAGCTCCCATCCGCTGCCTGATCGGGCGAGCACCCGGCCGCCGAGTGCCTTCTCCAATGCCGCGATCCGTCGTGAGATCGTCGTGTGGTTGACGCCGAGCGCATGGGCAGCCGTGGCGAACTTTGCCGAGCGGGAGACGGCGAGCAGCACGAGCAGATCGTTCGGGGTCGTGTCCATGCCTGCCATCGTACAAAGCGCCGTGAGGGCACTGACCAGTGATCGACGATTCGCTCCGGCAGTGAGACCGTGCCGTCAGTCCACCATCGGGGCGCAGATGCAGCAGCGATTGCCGTCGGGGTCTTCGAGCACCCAGTACGACGGTGCAGCCGTATCGCTGACCAGTTTGCCCCCGGCCCTGATTGCCGCGGCAATGCGCGCCTGGACCTCATCGTGTCCGACCCAGACGTCGAGGTGCCACCGCTGTGGCACCGAGGACTCAGGCAGAGGAAACCGTGAACTCGCTCTCGGCTCCTGCCACCACAGGCTCATCGCCTGGCCCGTCGGGTCGACGAGGTCACCCTTGGCATGGACTCCAGCAGGTGCAGCACCGAGGAGGGCGGCATAGAACGGGGAAACACCTTCAGCTGACTGAGTATCGAGGGCGAACTCGACCTGTTGGAGGCTCGCGGTTTCAGCGACCGCGCCCACCTGCGCGGCGATGCGGCTGATGTCCCTGGCGAGCGCGACTTCCCGGGCGCTCACTCCGACGGAAGCGCTGCCGAGGGTGACGCTGACGGCAGTTTCGGTCAATCCGATGTCAGGCGACAATCCGGCCCGCTCCGCCTCCGCCCCGGTCTTTGCGACGAAATCGAGCCCGGCCGAGAAGTTCGCTGTTCGGAATCGCGCGCGAATCGGGCCGGCCAGCTGGCGCCAGTCGTCGATGCCGGCGTCGTCGATCTCACTGCTGCTGAGTGCGTCCACATTTCGCTCCTGGGCCGGGAAACCTACTGCGGCATGTTGACGAACCGCGACTTCGCGCCCTGGAACGCCACGGCGATGTCTCCGGTCGGTCCGGCACGGTGCTTGGCGACGATGATGTCGGCCTCACCGGCGCGTTCGTGCTCCTTGTCGTACATGTCCTCACGGTGGATGAGGAGGACCATGTCGGCATCCTGCTCGATCGATCCGGATTCGCGCAGATCGGAGATCATCGGTCGCTTGTCGGTGCGCTGCTCGCTGCCGCGGTTGAGCTGCGAGAGCGCGATGACGGGCACTTCGAGTTCCTTGGCCAGCAGCTTGAGCGAACGCGAGAACTCCGAGACCTCCTGCTGACGGGACTCAACGCGCTTGCCCGAGCTCATGAGCTGGAGGTAGTCGACGCAGACCATCTTGAGGTCGTGCTGCTGTTTGAGCCGACGGCACTTCGCGCGGATCTCCGTGAGCGCCATGTTCGGCGAATCGTCGACGAAGAGCGGCGAGTCGTTGATGCGCGCCTCGGTGGCGGCGAGGTTCGTCCAGTCGTGGGGGCTGAGCTCACCGCGGCGCAGGTTCTGCAGCGGGATCTCCGACTCCGCGGACAGGAGTCGCATGACGAGCTCGTTCTTGCCCATTTCGAGGGAGAAGAAGACCGCGGCCTGCTTGTGATGGATCGCCGCGGACCGGATGAAGTCGAGGGCGAGCGTCGACTTGCCGACACCGGGTCGCGCGGCGATGACGATCATCTGCCCCGGGTGGAGGCCGTTGGTGAGCTGATCGAACTCCGTGAACCCGGTCGGCACCCCGGCGGTCTGCCCGTCGGTGTCGCCGTTGCGCTCGATCTCGGCCGCGACTTCGCCGAGGATCTCGGAGAGGATGACGTAGTCCTCTGTCGTGTGCTTCTCCGTGACCTGATAGATCTCGGCCTGAGCGTTGTTGACGACGGCGTCGGTGTCGCCTTCGGCGTCGTAGCCCATCTGCACGATCCGGGTGCCGGCCTCGACCAGGCGGCGCAGCACGGCCCGTTCGCGGACGATCGAGGCGTAGTATCCGGCGTTCGCCGCGGTCGGCACGGACGCGATGAGCGTGTGGAGGTAGGCGGGACCGCCGATGCGGGAGAGGTCGCCGGACTTCGTCAGATAGTTCGCGACCGTGACCGAGTCGGCGGGCTCACCGCGGGAGTAGAGATCGAGGATCGCCTCGTAGATCGTCTCGTGGGCGGGTTTGTAGAAGTCGTCGCGCGACATCGACTCGACGCAGTCGGCGATCGCGTCCTTCGACAGGAGCATGGCCCCCAGGACGCTCTCCTCGGCCTCGATGTCCTGCGGAGGAGTTCTGAGTCCGTCATACCCCAGATCGCTGCTCACTCCCACGTCTCCTCCTCTGTGCCAACGCCTGCCCGGCCCGGGTGCAGTGCCATCCCACTTTACCCGTGCCGCGCGCGGACCCGACAGCGATTCACGTCACCGCAGGCACCGCCCCGGTCTCGCCGAGGCGGTGCCCGCGACCCGGTCTCACAGCCGCGCGCGACCGGCGGTGGCCACCGAGGCGAGGATCGGCTTGGCGACCTGCAGCCCCAATCTGATGACGACGATACCAAGGGCCGCTGACGCGAGAATCGTGACGAACGTGACCGGCTTCATGACGAGAGCGGCGCCGGCCAAGGGGAGGACGAGGAAGAGTCCGAGGCCGCCGGCGAACAGCGTCACCCAGATGACCGGACCGAGCACTGCCCTGACCATCGCCTTGTGCATCGTGTCGACATCCATGCCCGCCGAGTGGAGGTCGGCGAAGGTGTCGGCGCGATCGTAGACGTCGGCCACCTGGTTGATGAGCGCGGAGACGGCGATGAGCACGATCGAGATGCCGAGGACGAGCAGCACTCCGGTGAACATGTCCTGGAAGAGCGTGATCTGCTCATCGGAGACCGGGACCTCAGGATCGTCGGCGGAGTCGAGTCCCATCTGCATGAGTGCGATGCCCGTGCCCCCGACCGCGGCGACGAACGCCGTCATCGCCAAGCCCGAGACCCGGCGCCAGAATCGCTTGGGTTCGTCGGAGACGAGCCGGGCGGCGATGAGCCGCTCAGGGGAGGCGGCGCGCTTGCCCGCCAGGTGTGCGAACCACCGCATGAGCAGTCCGCCGAGGAGGTCGACGACGATGAGTCCGATGAAGAAGACCGAGAGCATCGCGGAGATCGCGACCCCGAGTTCGACGTTCGGTGACTTCGAGATCGCGAGCACGATCGGCAGGAGGATGATGGCGATCACGACCGCGATGACCCGGCCGACGGGGAACTTCCGTGCCAGGGACTTCGTCCGCACACCGAGAGGAGAGATCGTCACCTTGCGCAGCCCCAGCAGCGCCGAGGCGACGCACACGACGATGAGGAAGAGGACGACCCCGGCCAGAAGGAGCGGCGGCATGAGCATGTTCGCATACCCGATCGGGGCGCCGAGGAAGTGGATCCAGCTCACCGGCCATGCGAGGCCGAGATACCCGAGGACGCCGAGGACGATGCCGATGATCGCGGGCACGAGCGGTTCGGCGACGGCGAGGGCGGCGATCTCCGAGCGCTTCGCCCCCAGCAGGGACATCGTCGACAGCCGCTCGTCCTGACGGCGGGCCGACAGCGTCGCCGAGGCGGCTGCGAGGGTGCTGGCCGGAATGACGAGCAGGATCGTGCCGATGGTCGCGAGGAGCTTGTAGGCGAAGTCGATGCCCTCGGCTCCCGGATCGGTGCTCGGCGGGATCTGGAAGAACATCCACGTTCCGGCGGCGACGGTGAGGAACAGCGTCGCACAGGCGAAGAACGCGCTCATGATGAGCAGAGAGCTCGGGGCGGTCACGGTCTTGCGACCGAGGACGACGGGAATTGCTGCCACTGGTGAGGACATGACGGACTCCTGTTCGAGGCGGGGCCTCAGGCGGTCACAGCGGTGACGCGCCGGACGAGCGGACGGGTGAACTGCAGTCCCAGCCACACCATCGCGATTCCGCCGAGGAGGACGGAGGCGACGACGGCGATGGTCAGCGGATCGCCGAGGTCGCCGGCCGAGGCCATCGCGGCCGCGAGCAGTCCGCCGAGGACGAGGGAGACGAGGGTGACGAGGACGATCGGGGACATCACAGCGCGCACCGTGACCCGGTGCATCATCGCCGGTGACATGCCGGCGGCGTGAAGCTCCCGGTAGGTCGAGGCGCGGTCGAGGATGTCCGCGGCCTGATTGATCGTCGCGGAGACGACGATGAGGACGAAGGCGATCGCCAGGGTGAGGATGAGACCGGTGAAGACGTCGTCGCCGGTGTACTGCAGCGGTCCCATGACTTCCCGTTCGGCCGCGCTCATCTCGTCGCCGGTGCCGCGCATCATCGCCGCACCGGTGCCGCCGACGACGGCGATGAAGGTGATGAGGGCGAGTCCGGCGACACGTCGCCAGTACTGGGCGGGGGCGTCGGCGATCATCGCCGCCGAGAGCATCCCGGCCGGACGCCGTGCCGCCTTCCCGCTCATCCAGGCGTGGATGCGCATGACGAGGACGCCGACGACGTTGATGAGGAGGAGCGCGACGCCGATCGTGAGAATGCTCGCGATGATCGCGGTGCGCTGCGGCTGACCCTCCTGGAGGGAGAAGACGAGAGCGGCGACCATGCCGACGGCGAGGACGACGACGGTGATGATGCGGGCGAGCGGGAACGTCCGTCCCAGCGACCGCGTGCGCACACCCAGCGGAGAGACGATGACCTTCCGCAGCCCGATGAGGGCGGCGAGGAGGCAGATGAGGAGAAGGACCGCGACAACGCCGACGAGCAGCCACGCGGGCATGAGGAGGGCGGAGTAGCCCAGCGGCACGCCCGTGAAGACGATGAGGCTCAGGGGGTAGGCGAGCACGAGGTAGCCGAGGATGCCGGCGACGATCCCCGCGGCTGCCGGGATGAAGGGTTCGGCGACGGCGACGAGCCGGACGGTTCCCTTCGACGCGCCGAGGAGGGAGAGAGTGGAGAGACGCTCGTCCTGGCGGCGGGCGCTGAGCTTCGCCGAGGCGACGCCGAGGCTGATCGCCGGCACGACGAGGAAGACCGTGGCGAGGATCGCGAGCATCCGATAGAGGTCGACCACCTCGGCGTAGCGGGGCACGTCGGGACGGTCATTGAACGCCCACGCACCGGCGGCCACGGTGAGGAAGAGGGTCGAGCAGGCGAAGAACGCGATCGCGACGAGGCGTGCCGTCGGTGCGGTGAACGTCTGTTTCGAGAGGACGAGAGGAAGCACCTTCATGGTCGGCATCACCCGTTGTGCGTCGCGTACTGGGCGGCGGAGTCGGAGACGATGCGGCCATCGGCGAGGCGGACGACGCGGGAGCAGCGCGCGGCGACGTTCTCATCATGGGTGACGACGACGAGCGTCGAGCCGCGGCCGGTCGTCGAGGCGAGCAGCTCCGAGAGCACCTCGGTCGACGTGCGGGAATCGAGTGCGCCGGTCGGTTCGTCGGCGAAGGTGACGACGGGCTGGGTGACCTGAGAGCGGGCGATGGCCACACGCTGGGCCTGGCCGCCGGAGAGCTGGCCGATGCGCTTGGTGAGGTGCTCACCGAGGCCGAGGCGCTGCAGCCACGCGCGGGCGTGCTTCGTCGCATCGGCGCGGTTCATGCCGGCGAGCATCGCGGCGAGCGCGACGTTGTCCTCGGCGGAGAGCTCGGGCAGGAGCAGTCCCTGCTGGAAGACGAATCCGAACACTTCGCGGCGCAGGGCGGTGCGACCGGCCTCCTTGAGGGAGGTGATCTCCGCGGCGGCGCTGCGCTCGGTGGGCAGCAGGCGGATCTGACCCTCGTCGGGCCGGAGGATGCCCGCCAGACAGTGCAGGAGGGTCGTCTTGCCGGAACCGGAGGGACCCATGATCGCCAGGGACTCGCCGAGGCCGATCGTGAGGTCGACGCCGGCCAGGGCGTAGGTCTGGTTGTAGTGCTTGGTGACGTGGGAGGCGGTGATGATCGCAGGCATGTGTGTTGTGGTCATGACTCAATGGTTTCGCAGGCCGCTGCCAGCGACCATGCAGTCCTCCCACGACTGCCGCGAGGAAAACCCGAGAGTCGCGACGGGAAACCGGGAGTGAATGTGACCCGCATCCATTGACAGGCAAGTCATTGCTTGCCTATGGTGTCGGTGTGGCCGATCTCTTCAAGGCGATCGCCGACCCGACCAGGCGGACGATCCTCGACGAACTCGCCGAACGCGACGATCAGACCCTCTTCGAGATCTGTTCGCGTCTGGCCAATCGGCATGGTCTCGGGCTCTCACGCCAAGCGGTGTCCCAGCACCTCGACGTGCTCGAGGCCGCCGGTCTCGTCGTCACCCGCCGTGAGGGGCGCTACAAGTACCACACGCTCGATCCCGCGCCGCTGCGCACCGCGTTCGATCGCTGGACCGGTGGGACGCGGAACCCCCGACCACCCGGCACCGACCAGGACACCGACCAACCCGCATCACCCCAGGCACCGCCTGAGTAAGGAGACACCGTCATGAAGGCCCAGTGGATCAGCATTCCCGTCGACGACCAGGCACGCGCGCTCGACTTCTACACCGACAAGCTCGGCTTCCAACTGAAGTTCGACGTTCCCGTCGGAGACGCGCGATGGCTCACCGTCGTCTCTCCCGAAGACCCGGAGGGAGTGGAGATCGTCCTCGAGCCGAAGGGACATCCGGCGGCCGGTGACTACACGGCGGCGCTCATGGCCGATGGGATTCCGATCAACCAGTTCGCCGTCGACGACGTCGAGGCCGAGTACGAGCGCCTCAGCGCTCTCGGAGTAGAGTTCACGCAGAAGCCCTTGTCGATGGGACCGATCACCACGGCGGTGCTCAACGACACTGTGGGCAATCTCGTCCAGCTCATTCACCAGGAGGACTGACCGCGTCCCCGCGCCCTGCGCCCGTCCGATCGACCGGTCGGGCGCGCCGCGCAGCGGAGACGCCGCACGGCCATGAAGAGGATCGCCGAGTACATCCGCGGGACCCTGCGACTCGAACCCACCGACGACGATCGGCGGGCACCGCTCAGGGTCGGCCTCGGCGTGGCGATTCCCTCCCTCGTCCTCCTTCTCCTCGGGTACGAGCAGTTCATCATCTACGCGGTCTTCGGGGCGTTCTGCGGGATGTACGGTCGCGGCGAGGCGCACCAGCTGCGCCTCATCCACCAGCTGCAGGCCGCGGTGCTCCTGCTCTCGGGCGTCGTCATCGGCGTCATGCTCGCGATGCTCGACACCCCGGTCGTCGCCCTCATCGCGATCGAGGCGTTCTTCGCCGCCGTCGGGTCGATCATCGCCGACCGCGCGCGGATGCGTCCGGGCGGCCCGTTCTTCGGCATCTTCGCCCTCGGGGCGTGTGCCTCGGTCGAACCGCTCGCACCGCCGTGGATCCCCATCGGGATCAGCGTCCTCGCGGCGGCCTTCGCCATCGCCCTGGGCTTCCTCGGGTGGTTCCGCACGCGCACGTGGCGGGCCGGGTCCCGGCGGATGATCACCCCGTTCCGCGGGCCCCACGCCCTCGCCATGCTCAGGCATGCGGCGACGTATGCGGTGGCGGTCGCCTCGGCGGGTCTCATCGGGGTGTTCATCGGACTCGACCATGCGTACTGGGCGATGGCGTCGGCTGCGGTGCCCCTGGCCGCCGCGGAGCTGCCGGGGCGCATCGCCCGCGGCGTGCACCGGGTGCTCGGGACGTTCTCCGGGCTCATCGTCACCGCGCTCATCCTCTGGCCCGACCCGTCGCCGCTGTGGCTGGCGATCCCCGTCATCCTCCTGCAGTTCCCCACGGAGTACCTCATGATGCGCAACTACGGGTTCGCGCTGACGTTCTTCACCCCGATGATCCTGCTCATGACGCAGCTCGCCCATCCGATCCCGCGGTCGACGCTCATCATCGACCGCGGGGTCGAGACGCTGCTCGGGGCCGTCGTCGGCATCGCCGTCGTCCTCGTCGTCGGGTACGTCGGCAGGCGCCGGGCGCGGATGCGCAGTGAGTCGGGCGGGCTCGCCGAGGCGTGAGGTGACCCCTCACCCCGGCATGAGGACGATGACCGTGTGGAGGAGAATGCCGACGAGGGCGCCGATGACGGTGCCGTTGATGCGGATGTACTGGAGGTCGCGGCCGACGTAGAGCTCGATGCGGTCGGCGGCCTCCTTCGCGTCCCAGCGTTCGATGGTGTCTGAGATGACGCTGGCGATCTCGGGCCCGAAGCTCTCGGCAAGGTCGCCGGCGGTCGTGGCCACGCGGTCGTCGATCGTCGCCGCGAACTCCGTGTCCGTCTGGAGGCGCTGGGCGAATTCCCCGATGAGATCGGCGATGCGGCCGCGCACTTCGCCGTCGGGTTCGATGATCGCCTCGCGCAGGAGCTGCTTGAGCGAGGTCCAGATCTCGAGGACGGAGTCGACGACGCCGTCCTGGGTGAGGAGGTCGTTGATGATGTCCTCGGCCTTGTCGGCCAGCGGGGTGTCGGTCGACAGGTCGGTGGAGAGGTCGACGAGCCACGCGTCGAGCGCCTGCCGGGCCTTGTGGTACGGGTTGTCGCGGACGTCGACGAGCCAGCCGAGGATCTCGCGCTGCAGGCGATTCGCGAGCTGTTCGTTGACGAAGTCGGGCACCCACGACGGGGCCCGGTTGTGGACGATCTCGTCGATGACCTGCGGGTTGTCGCTCAGCCACGTGTACGCCTCGGCGACGACGAGGTCGACGAGCTTGTGGTGGGCGCCGTCGAGGACGATCTGGCGCAGCAGCTTGCCGAGCACCGGAGACTTCCGGGTGGCGATGAGACGCGGGAGGATGACGTTCTTCGTCAGGGCGACGATCGACTTGTCGTCGATGCGGGAGAGGACGTATTCGAGACCGGCGGCGGCGCGGTCGACGACGAGGTCGCGGTTGGCGGCCTTGCTCAGCCACTCACCGGCCCGCTGCGCGACGTGGGCGGAGCGGATCTTCGTCGACACCGCCTCGGCGTGGAGGAAGTTCGCTGCGACGAAGGCGGAGAGGCTCGCTCCCAGGGCGTCCTTCTTCCGCGGGATGATCGCGGTGTGCGGGATCGGCAGGCCGAGGGGATGCCGGAAGAGGGCGGTGACGGCGAACCAGTCGGCGATCGCGCCGATCATCGCGGCCTCGGCGCCGCGGGCGACGAATCCCCAGACGCCGGACAGATCGGTGAAGAGGTTCGTGGCGAGGAAGATGACGGTGGCGAGGATGAGCAGTGAGAGCGCCAGCGTGCGCATCTTCCGCAGGCCCCGCGCGCGTTCCCGGTCCTCGGGTGTGAGTTCGTTCGGGCCGTCGAAGCGCGGCACCTTCTCGGTTCTCTCGATCGTCATTATTACCCCCTGGGCACTGACTTTATCGAACCTCGGCGCAGGTTCGATGCCGACCGGCTGGACTGCACCTGGGAACGCGCCCTGTCGCGTGCGACGCCTGTGTGCGCTGCGGCTGGGCGGAGTACCGTGGAGGCATGATCCGAGCATTGACCGACCTCGAGAGGGACACTGCACTCCTCCTCATCCGTCGCGGTCACACCTCACCGAGTGCCGAGGATTATGCGGAGTTCACCCCAGAGCAGAAGGAAGCATGGGATCCGCCGACGCCGATCACCGACACCCAGCGGGCACTGTGGGAGGCCAACCTCGCCGAGGTGGTCGTCACCTCTGAGTGCGGATGCGAGACATGTCCCTCGGTGGACCTCGAACCGGTGGGTGACGCGATCGCGCGATCCGATGATGCGCTGATTCTCAACGGCTATGTCCCCGATGCCCTGCTCCTCCTCTTCATCGACGAGGGCGTTCCGAGTTACCTCGAGCTGGCCCCGCTCGACGAAAGCGTCGTCTACACTCAGTTCCCTCCGGCTGAGCGCATCGACTTCTGAAGGAGATCGACATGGCACACGCATTCTCCGTCGGCGATCACGTCGGATGGAACTCCGAGGCCGGCGAGGTCTCCGGCCACATCATCAGGGTCCACACCTCGGACTTCGAGTACAAGGGCCACACTCACCGCGCCTCGGAGGCCGACCCGCAGTACGAGATCAAGAGCGATAAGACCGATCACATCGCCGCGCACAAGGGCAGCGCGCTTCACCTCATCGACGGCGAATGACCACCGACGAGCCCGACCCCGCCCGCGGAGGAGCCGCCCGCTCGCCGGACCGCACAGGGCCCGCCTCGGTGCCGGACTTCCTCACGATCGGCCATTCGAACCGCTCGCTTGAGGAGTTCATCGACCTGCTCCGCGACTCCGGCGCCGAGGTGGTCGTCGACGTCCGCAAGCTGCCCGGGTCGAACGCGAATCCGCAGTTCAACGAGGATGTGCTCGGCGATGCGCTGGCCGAGGTCGGCATCGAGCTGCGCCGGCTCGACGGTCTCACCGGGCGGCGCCTTGTCAGCCGGGACGTGCCGTTCACGGTCAACGCGTGGTGGGAGAACCGCAGCTTCCACAACTATGCCGACCACGCCCTCGGCGCGGAGTTCGCCGCCGACATCGCCGTGCTGCTGGACTGGGGCGATGAGCGGCGGTGCGCGGTGATGTGCTCGGAAGCCGTGTGGTGGCGCTGTCATCGGCGCATCATCGCCGACTATCTGCTCGCGCACGACCGCGAGGTTCTCCATGTCCTCGGGCCCGGTCAGACCGCCGAGGCGGTGCTCAGTTCCGGTGCGGTCATCGAGGGAGCGCCCGGCAGCGGCGCGGATTTCGTGACCCCGGACGATCGCGCAGACTCCACCGACATCCGCATCACCTACCCCGAGAGGTGAGCCACTCCTGCAGCTCCGCACACACTCCTCGGCGCTGCTTGTCAGGTGGATCCCGCTCGAGTTCGTGCCGGAAGTCGAGCCGGATCCACCTCCGGAAGCCGGCCGCACTTAGAGCGCGGCGCCTCGGCCGGCGGCGCAGGGTCGTCCTCCCACACCAGCCACGTCCAGCCCCAGGGCCGTGCGACCGCGCTCTCAGTTCGAGAAGACGCCGACGACGAGGTTGATCGCCGTAGCGAGGATGACGGCGTTGAAGACGTAGGACAGGAGGCTGTGGCGCAGGACGACGGCGCGGATCTGCGTATCGGAGACCGAGGTGTCGGTGACGCCGAAGGTCATGCCCACGGCGTAGCCGAAGTAGAGGAAGTCCTTGTAGTTGGGGACGCGGTCGGAGTTGAAGTCGATGCCGCCGGGGGTGCCGTCCCCGAAGTACATGTACGCGTAGCGGGCGCTGTAGAGGATCTGCAGGCCGGCCCACGACATGAAGACGCCGAGGAGGGCGATCGCGGCTTCCCAGTTGCCGGCCTGCGATCCGCCGACGACCTGGAGAAGGACGATGCCGCCGAGGCCGCAGAGCTGGGCGATCGTGATGACCACCTCGTCGAGGACGGGGTTGAAGTCCTCGCGGCTCGCGTTCGACTTCGTCTCCTCCGACGACATCGGCCACAGGGCGGCGGTGCCCACGAGCACGAAGAACGTCGTGGCCGTCGAGATGCCGACGAGGAAGCCGTCGCCCGTGGAGGTGAAGGCGCCGACGATCGAGCCGACGATGATGCCGATGATGATGGACGCGATGAGACGGCCCGTCGCGCTGATGAGGAACTTCTTCATCGGGTGGCTTCTCCGTTCGAGTGGGTTGAGGATGGACGGCGAGCCGGCAGCGCCGGTGGCGGCAATGCGGCTTACGAGAACACTCTGCCACACCACAGCCGAATCTCACCCGACTCACAGACAGGCATTTGTTTGGGGCGTCGACAGTGACGACCTCGGATTCAGCCGCACACCGGCCCGGAATCGACGAACGGCCGCCTTGGTATTCTGATGCCATGGCTGACGTGCTGGGTACCGACCTCTGCACCTCGACCGACCGCGCGTGGAGGGTGCTGGGAAAGCGCTGGAGCGGGCTCATCATCGACCTGCTCCTCCAAGGGCCTGCCCGGTTCAGCGAGTTGGAGCGCGGTGTCGAGGGCCTGTCGAACAAGGTCCTCGGCGAACGGCTGCGTGAGCTCGAAGGTCTTGGGCTCGTCGAACGCCAGGTCGACACCGGCCCCCCGATCACCGTGACCTATGCGCTCACGCCGCGCGGACTCCGTCTGCGCCCGGCCTTCGATGCCCTCCGCACCTGGGCGCAGGAGATGGACGCCGAGCCCGACGAGCCCTGAGAGCTGAGCGCCCTCAGTGCCAGTCCACGGTCGAGACCTCACGACGGCCCAGACCTCCAGAGAACGACGCAGCGGCCGGTCATCCGACCGGCCGCTGCCTCCCTGTACCTCGCACTGGCACCGCGGGCATGCCCTCTCACCGGGTCCCGCCCACGCCGAGCTCGCGTCAGCAAGTCCGACATCACCTCAGCGAGTCGATTCTCACTTCATATTGTCAGCAGTCTCCTGCGTGCGCTCGACCTCCTGGGCCTTGGCGTAGCTTTCGATGAGCAGCTGGTACTCGGGGAAGATCTGCGTGTAGACCTGTGCCCATTCGCCGCCGTCCTCGCGATTCCACGTGTGCTGGAGCTCGGACGCCACTGCCGCCACATCGATCGGCACGACGCCGGCCTGGACGATGCGCGCCAGGGTGATCTCCTCGGCCATCTTCGAGTAGGTGCCCGAGGTGTCGACGACCGCGAAGACCTGGAATCCGTCGGCGACGGCGCTGATCGCGGGGAAGGCCATGCACACGCTGGTGATGGTGCCGGCGATGATGAGCTGCTTCCTGCCCGTCGCCTTGACGGCCGCGACGAAGTCCGGGTTCTCCCACGCATTGATCTCGCCCTTGCGTCCGACGTACTGCGCATGGGGTGCGTTCTCGTGGATCTCCGGGATCAGCGGACCGTTGGGGCCCTGCGGCACCGAGGCGGTCGTGATGACCGGGATGTCAGCGAGCGAGGCGATCTTCGCCAGCGCGGCCGCATGACGGCGCAGGGTCGTCATGGGCATGTCCTTGACCGTCTGGAAGAGTCCGCTCTGATGGTCGATCATGAGCAGGACGGCATTCTCGGGATCGATGACTGGGCGAGCGCCGTTGAAGTTCGCGGGACCGATGTCGGTCATGGTGTTCCTTTCTCCTGGGGTTACTTTTTGTCACCCTGTTATAGATTGAAACCATGATCGTCCGAGAATATTCCCGCCCCGAGAATGCGCGAACGCCGGGTGCCCCCGAGGGGAGCACCCGGCGTTCGTCGTGTCAGCGCTCAGCTGACCCGGATCGGAAGCGGCCCGACACCAACGGTCCGAACCCGCACACAGCGAGCGCGGACCGCCGGCAGCGGACTCAGCCGAAGCGGCTCAGGCCTTGCCGATGACGTCGAACTTGGCGTTCGCGGTGATGTCGTCGTTGACGCGCACGACAGCGGTGTAGCTGCCGGGGGTCTTGACATGACCGGTGAGCGCGACCTGACGACGATCGAAGTCGTGTCCGGTTGCGGTCTGGAGCGCCTCGGCGACCAGGGCGGGGGTGACGGCGCCGAAGAGGCGACCGTTCTTTCCGGCCTTGAGCTCGATGCGGGCGCTCGTCGTCTCGAGCTGCTCCTTGACGCGGACAGCTTCGTCGTGATCGGCGATCTGCTTGGCCTGGCGGGCCTTGCGGAGGGCGACGATCTGCTTCTCCGCACCCTGGGTCCACGGGGTGGCCCAGCCGCGGGGAACGAGCAGGTTGCGCGCGTAACCGGCGCGCACGTCGACGATGTCGCCGGCGGCACCGAGGCCGTCGACTTCCTGGGTGAGAATCACTTTGCGGTTAGGCATGTCTGTTCTCCTCCGATCAGCGAGCAGAGCTCGAGTAGGGCAGGAGTGCCATCTCGCGGGCGTTCTTCACGGCCTTCGCGATGACGCGCTGTTCCTGCACGGTCACGCCGGTGACGCGACGTGCACGGATCTTGCCACGGTCAGAAATGAACTTGCGGAGCGTTGCGGTGTCCTTGTAGTTGATGTTCGCCGCTTCGCCCTTCTTGAGCGGATTCGCCTTCTTCTTGATAGGCTTCCGGATCTCTGGCTTTGCCATGAGTATCTCCTGTGTGAGAAATGTCTATGCGTGGATCAGAACGGCGGTTCGTCGGCGCCGGGGTTGCCCCAGCCGCCGTTGTCGTTCTGCGGACTCGATGATGCCCACGGGTCGTTGCCCGGACCGTTGTTCCCCTGGTTGTAGCCGCCCTGGCGCTGACCACCCTGCTGCTGGTTGCCCTGCTGCGGGTTGTTGCCCCAGCCCGACGACTGCTGCTGGTAGCCGCCCTGCTGGCCGCCACCCTGCTGGTTGCCGCCGTAGCCGCCACCTCCGGAGAATCCGCCTCCGCCGCGTTCGTTCTTCGAGACCTGGGCGGTGGCACGGCGCAGGCTGGGGCCGACTTCGTCGACGTCCAGCTCCATGACCGTGCGCTTCTCGCCTTCCTTGGTCTCGAACGAGCGCGACTTCAGTCGGCCCTGCACGATGACCCGTGTGCCCCGCTGCAGCGATTCGGCGACGTTCTCGCCCATTTCACGCCAGACCGAGCAGCGCAGGAACAGGGTCTCCCCGTCCTTGAACTCGTTGGACTGACGATCGAAGATGCGCGGCGTCGAGGCCACGGTGAAGTTCGCGACTGCAGCACCATTGGGTGTGAAGCGCAGTTCGGGATCGCTTGTCAGGTTCCCGACGACCGTGATGACTGTTTCGCCTGCCATTGAATGCTCCTGTCAGCGAGGTCGCGTGACGCTTACTTGGCGTCCGGGCGGAGGATCTTGGTGCGCAGAACGGACTCGTTGAGTCCGAGCTGGCGATCGAGTTCCTTGGTCGTGGCCGGCTCCGCGTGGAAATCCACCACGACGTAGTAGCCTTCGGACTTCTTCTGGATCTCGTAGGCGAAGCGCCGACGTCCCCAGATGTCCACGTTGTCGACGGTTCCCTTCTCGGCCGGGACAACCTTGATCAGGTTGTTCACGGTGTCAGCCAACGTCCGCTCTTCGAGGTCGTTGTCGAGAATGAGCATGAGCTCGTAATGACGCATGTGTCACCCACCTCCTCTGGTCTCAGCGGCCATGGTCGGTCCATGGCAGGAGGGTAAATGCGTTGCCGTTCCGCCTTCGCACCGGTGTGCGAAATGAGAACAGACCTCACTATTCTACGCGACGGCCCTGCAGGCTGTCATGTCGGTCATCCGTGCCCTGACTGACGCTCGTCCGGTCCGTCCCCGCGCCGAGGCGGCTCACCGTTCCTGGCGACCGCGGGCTCCGGTCGGGGATCGTCGGCGTCGCTGCGCCGAGGCGGCCCACCGTCACGCAGCTGCCCGCGGATGCGCCGCCGGTGGAGGTTCTCCCCGGCGAAGACGACGACCATGATGAGGACGAAGAGCCGGAGCAGGGCGAAGAGTGCGATGAACGAGGGTTCGAGAGCTTTGTCCGGCTCGCTCGCGGCGATGTCGCCGAGCTGGATCGCGACGGCGAAGACCGCCTCGACGAGCGCCCAGGCGATGAGCACCCACCAGCGCGAGACGGCGAGGGCGAGGAACGGCAGGATCCACAGCGAATCCCACGGCATGAGCCCGGGAGCGAACACGAGCACCGCACCGATGAGCAGGCAGGCGGCCACAGCGGGATCGATGCCGCGCCGGGAGACGACGACCATCGCCGCGCCGACGGCGAGGACTGCGAGTCCGCTGACGACAATCCACACCATCGCCCACGTCTCCGCGTTCCCGATGCGGGCCATGAGGAGGATCGAGGCGAACGAGCCGCCGTCGATCGCGTCGGTCGTCCAGTGGACGATCCGGCTGAGCGCGGTGCCGTCGGCGATGAGGAGGAGCGCCGAGGTGATCGTCGCGGTCGCGATCATCATCAGCGGGCTGCGCGGGGCGAGCCGCCCGGCAGGGTGGAGCCCGGAGAGGGTGAGCGCGGCGAGGACGAGGAGGGCGAGCGGGTTGATGAACGTGGCGATGCCGAGCAGGATCCCCGCCAGCCACGGCTGCGGTGTCACCGGTGCGGGGGCGGCGACGAGGACGACGGCCCAGAGGCTGAGCGCCAGGGCGAGCGGATCGAGCGTCGAGCCGAGGGTGAAGAGGATCGCCGGTGAGGCGAAGACGGCGACGAGCCAGGCCCGCTGCCGCGCGAGCACGAGGAGGGCGACGCCGATCGCCGCGACGGCGAACACGTTGATGAGGAGGACAAACGTCATGAACACGGAGACGTCGTCGGTGACGAGCCGGAAGAGACCGACGAGACGGGCGTCGATGACCGAGAGGTCGGCGAGTCCGCCTTCCGCCCGGCCCACCGCCTGCGGGTTGAGCTGACCGAGGAACGACGCGGAGAGGGGCCCGGCGCACATCCTGGCCGCGGCACTCGGCTGCTGGTAGCCCGAGCTCAGGCACGGCGCCTGGAGGGCGAGCGCGAGGAACGTCGTCACTCCGAGGACGCCGGCGAGGACATAGGCCTGAGTGCGCCGGTACACCGCCGAGGCGACACCGCGGTGAATGCCGTCCGGACCGCCGAGCAGAGGCTCGGCGATCCGGGTGGCGTGGTTCAAAGGCATATTCAGAGGTTACCGGTCACGGCTTCCCCGAGCGGAATCATCCGCCCGGTGCGACCGGGGCGCGAGTGGAGCCGCCGTTTCCGCCCCCACCGCTGGAGCCGTTGCCGCCGCCGGTGTCGCCACCCGAACCGCCGCCTCCGCCGCTGCCGGAGCCGCCTCCGCCGTCACTGGAACCTCCGCCGCCGGAGCCCGAGCCACCAGTGCTCGTGCCACCGCCGTCTTCGTCGCCCCGGTTACCGCCGCCGGTCGACGACCCGGTGTCGTTTCCGGTGTCTCCGGTGTCCTTCGAGCCTTCGCTGTCCTTCGACCCGTCGGCAGAATCCTTCGAGTCGGACGATGAATCGGCGTCCTTCTCCTTGTCCTTGTCCTTCTCCGAGTCCTTGTTCTCGTCGTCGGCAGGCTTCTTCGTCGGTTCGTCGACCGGCGCCTTCTTCTTCGTGTCCTCACCGTCGTCCTTCGGCTGCGGACGCGGGGCCGGAGGAGCGTTCGTGTTGACGGGCTTCTTCACCTCGGGCAGAGTTCCGCGCTTCGGGAACTTCTCGACCTCGGTGCCCTCGAGGGCGGCCTTCATGTAGTCGGTCCACACCTGGATCGGGAACGACCCACCCGTGACCTCACCGCGGCCGCCGTAGGGTCCGATCGGAACCGACTTGCCGTCGACCTCACGGTAGAGGACGACCGAGGTCGCCAGCTGCGGGGTGTAGCCGGAGAACCAGGCGGACTTGTTCGACGTCGACGTACCGGTCTTGCCGGCGGCGGGACGACCGAGGTTCTGTGCGTAGCTGCCCGAACCGCCGTTGACGACCTGGCTGAGCGCGTAGGTGGTCTCCGCTGCGACGGCCTTGTCGAAGACTCGCTTGCCCTCGGTGTCGGCCTTGTAGACCTCTTCGCCGTCCTTCGAGATCGACTCGATCGAGTGGGTCTCGTGGCGGACGCCGTTCGAGGCGAACGTCGCGTACGCCGTCGCCATGTCGATGACCTTGACGCTCGGGGTGCCGAGGACGTTCGCGGCGTTCGGCGTGAGGTCGATCGTGCAGCTGCTCGTGTCACCCGAGGCCATCTGCTCCTTCGTGCAGTTGGGGCTCAGGCCCGCCCGCTGCGCGACGTCGACGGTCTTGTCGGGACCGACCTGGACGTTGAGCGCGGCGTACGCGGTGTTGATCGAGGACTGTGTGGCCTTGAGCAGCGTCACCGGACCGTAACTCGAGTTGCCGAAGTTGCTGACCTCCCACGGCGTGCCGTCGTTGTTCAGCGTCGTCGGGCTGCCGGGGTAGCGGTCGGACAGGCGCACGCCGTTCTCGAAGCCGGCCACAAGAGCGAAGGGCTTGAATGTCGAACCCGCCTGCGCGTGTCCCTGGGTCGAGGTGTTGAACGCCTGGTCGAGGTAGTTCTTGCCGCCGTAGAACGCCTCGATGCCACCGGTCTTCGGGTCGATCGAGACGAGTCCGGCCTGGAGTCCCTTCGGCTGGTTGCTCGGCAGGGACTCGATGGCCTTCTCGGCTTCCTTCATCCGGTCTTCGTCGAAGGTCGTGACGATGTTGTAGCCGCCGCGATCGAGCTGCGACTCATCGATGTTGAGCTTGGCCATCGCCTCCTTGCGGACGTACTCCCACATGTAGCCCTTCTGGCCGCTCAGGGAGTCCTCCTTGCTCGGAGGCTGGACCTCGGGCATCTCGACCTGGTCGGCCTGCTCCTGCGTGATGAAGCCCTCGTCGACCATCGACTTGATGACGTAGTTGAAGCGGTCCTCGTAGGCGCCCGGATCCTCCGCGGGGTCCGCGGCGCCGGGGCGCTGGATCATCGCGGCGAGCAGCGCGGACTCGCTGACGTCGAGGTCCTTCGCCGACTTGCCGAAGTAGTTCTGGCTGGCGACCTCGACGCCGTACGAGCGGCGGCCGAGGTAGATCGTGTTGAGGTAGTTCGCGAGGATCTCGTCCTTGCTCTGCTGCTGGTCGATCTTGAGCGCGATGAACATCTCCTTGACCTTGCGGTCGAGGGAGTGCTCGTTCGTCAGGTAGAAGTTCTTCACGTACTGCTGGGTGATCGTCGACCCGCCGCCCGCGTACTGGTTGGTGACGACGCCGACGACGGCGCGGGAGAGACCCTTGACCGAGATGCCGCGGTTCTCGTAGAACGAGGTGTCCTCCGCGGCGATCGCCGCCTTCTGCATCGGTTCGGAGATCTCGTCGATGGGCACCGACTTGCGGTCCTCGATCTTGTAGTGGCCGATCGGCGTCTTGCCGTCGGCGTAGTAGATCGTCGACGTCTGACCGGTCGCCTCGAGGTTCGGCTCCGGGATGTCGGTCGTCGCATAGCCGATGGCGAATGCGATGCATCCGAGGATGACGGCGCTGAGGCCGCCGACGACGAGGATGCGAAGACTCGGCAGGAAGCGCGTCCAACCGCTCACGCCCGCACGCGGGTAGTTGAGCAGATTCTTCGCCGTCCTGCCTTTGGTGTTCGTGGGATTCTCAGCCTTGGCCATCCACAGTCCTCCAGGTCTTCTCCGTGCGCCGCAGCGGAGTCGCGACGGGGGTGGAAAAAGGGTCACAAATGAGCTTCAGTTTCGCACGCGTTCATTGGAACACCGTGAAAAATGCGGGATTACGCGCGCATTCAACTACTCCGCGGTAGAGCAGAAATCGTACCGCACCCCTGTTCACCTGGGATTATACCTGCGTTTGCGTAAAGCAAACACTCAGACTGCGTGATTCCTCACATTCAGACGTCGCGGCACCGTCGTGCCCATTCTATGAGGTCGCCCCGGGTGCTGCCGAATCCGGCGCTTCGCTCACCCCTTGAGGTCGAAGTCCGTGTCGGCGTATTCGGTCCCCTCGACGGCCGGTTCGCCGCTGAAGGGGTGGAGCTGATCCTCCCGTGCCCGCAGCTCCACGCGACGGATCTTGCCGGAGATCGTCTTGGGCAGCTCGGCGAATTCGAGACGGCGGATCCGCTTGTACGGCGCGAGGTTGGCGCGGCAGTACGCGAGGATGTCCCGCGCGGTCTCCGCGTTCGCCTCGTATCCGCCGGTGAGCACCACGTAGGCCTTCGGCACGGCGAGCCGCACCGGATCCGGGGAGGGGACGACAGCCGCCTCGGCGACGGCGTCGTGCTCGATGAGCACGCTCTCGAGTTCGAACGGGGAGAGCCGGTAGTCGCTGGCCTTGAACACGTCGTCGGCGCGCCCGACGTACGTGATGTAGCCGTCCTCGTCCCGCTCTGCGACGTCACCGGTGTGGTAGACGCCGTCGGCGAACGCCTCGGCGGTCTTCTCCGGATTGTTCCAGTACCCGGCCGTCAGCCCCAGGGGCGGAGGATCGAGGAGCAGGCAGATCTCGCCCTCGCTGCCCTCCTCGCCGGTCGCGGGATCGATGAGGACGACGTCGTATCCGGGCAGGACCTTGCCCATCGACCCGGACTTGAGCGGCTGATCCGGCGAATTGCCGATCTGCAGGGTCGTCTCGGTCTGTCCGTACCCGTCGCGGATGAGCACGCCCCAATCGCTCTTCACCCGGTCGATGACCTCCGGGTTGAGGGGTTCGCCGGCCCCGAGCGCCTTCGTCGGCGGGGTCTTGAGATGGGTGAGGTCGGCCTGGATGAGCATCCGCCACACGGTCGGCGGCGCGCAGAAGCTCGTCACGCCCACCCGGTCCATGGTGTCCATGAGGGCGTTGGCATCGAAGCGGGAGTAGTTGTAGAGGAACACGCACGATTCGGCGATCCACGGGGTGAAGATGTTCGACCACGCATGCTTGGCCCACCCAGGTGAGGCGACGTTGAGATGGACGTCGCCGGGGGTCAGACCCATCCAGTACATCGTCGAGAGGTGGCCGACAGGGTAGGAGACGTGGGTGTGGGCGACCATCTTCGCCTTCGACGTCGTCCCCGAGGTGAAGTAGAGGAGGAGCAGGTCGTCGGCCCGGGAGCGGCCGTGCGGGTCGAATTCGGTGCTCTCCTCATCGGCGTCGACGTAGTCGTAGTCCTGCTGCCTGGTCGGCTCGCCGCCGACGACGATGCGGATGACCTCGGCGTCGACGTCGTCGAACTTCGCCGCATCCTCGGGCCCGGCGACGACGAACTCCGCCTGCCCGCGCTCGACCCGGTCGTTCAGGTCGATCGGGCCGAGCTGCGTGGTCGTCGGCAGGAGCACGGCGCCGAGCTTGATGCCGGCGAGCATCGTCTCCCAGAGTTCGACCTGATTGCCGAGCATGACCATGACATGGTCGCCGCGCTTGACGCCTGACCGCCGGAGGAAGTTCGCCACCTGGTTCGAGCGGGCGGCGAGCTCGGCGAAGCTCCACTTGCCCTCCGTGCCGTCCTGCTCGACGATCCACAGCGCGGGGCTGTCGTTGTCGACGGCGATCTGGTCGAACCAGTCGATGCCGAAGTTGAAGTGCGTGAACTGCGGCCACGCGAAATCGGCGCGCGCGGCCTCGTAGTCGGTGCGCTGGTCGATCAGCCGGTCCCTGGCGCTGCGGAACTCGTCGGTCACAGTCATCACGGTCTCCTCGCGTGCTCGCTCACCGTCGCCTGTGACGACGGACACATGGTCTCGAGACCGAAGTTACCAGGTGCCCTCCCGCTGCGACACCGGCAGGGGTGGGGTGACCTGCGGTCTCATTCCGCGGGAGCGTTCTCCGCCCACCAGGCCCGCAGCTCCGCCTCGGCGCGCTCGGCACCCAACGGCCCATGTTCGAGACGCAGCTCGAGGAGATGCTTGTACGCCTTCCCGACGAGCGGGGAGGGCTCGAGGCCGAGGATCTCCATGATCTGCCGCCCGTCGAGGTCGGGGCGGATCGCCGCGAGCTCCTCCTGTTCGGCGAGCGCGGAGATCCGGTGCTCGAGATCGTCGTAGGCGAAGGCGAGCCGGTCGGCCTTCTTCCGGTTCCTGGTCGTGACATCGGCGCGGGTGAGGATGTGGAGGCGCGTGAGCAGGGAACCGGCATCGGTGACGTAGCGGCGGACGGCGGCATCGGTCCAGCCGGCATCGCCGTAGCCGTAGAAGCGCAGGTGGAGTTCGACGAGGCGGGCCACCGCCTTCGTCGTGTCCTTGTCGAAGCGCAGGGCCTTCATCCGCTTCGCGGTGAGCTTCGCGCCGACGACATCATGATGGTAGAAGGTCACGGCCCCGCCGTTGACGAAGTTCCGCGTTGCAGGTTTGCCGACATCGTGCATGAGCGCGGCGAACCGGACGACGAAGTCGGGTTCGGGCAGGTGCTGCGGGTCGTCGTCGCTCATGTCCGCGCGTCGCTGCCGGGCCGCGTACTCGGCTTCGAGGTCGACGGCCTGCCGGAGCACGGTGAGGCTGTGCTGGTAGACGTCCTTGTGCCGGTGGTGTTCGTCGGTTTCGAGCCGCAGGCCGGAGACTTCTGGGAGCACATGGTCGGCGAGCCCGGTGCGCACGAGGAGGTCGATGCCGGCGGCCGGGTCCGTGCCGGTGATGAGCTTGACGAGTTCGACCTGGATGCGTTCGGCGGAGATGATCGCGATCCGCCCCGCCATCGCCTCCATCGCCGCTTCGACCGCGGGGTCCGGGTCGAGGCCGAGCTGCGAGGTGAATCGGGCCGCCCGCATCATCCGCAGCGGGTCGTCGGAGAATGAGTCCTCGGCCGCCCCGGGGGTGCGGATGCGCCCGGCGAGGAGGTCGTCGAAGCCCTGGTGGGGGTCGACGAAGGTCTTCTGGGGCAGGCGGACGGCCATCGCCCCGATCGTGAAGTCGCGGCGGACGAGGTCGTCGTCGAGGCTGTCGCCGAACCGGACGACCGGTTTGCGCGATTCGGGCTCGTACGCCTCGGCGCGGTAGGTGGTGATCTCGATCTGGACGCCGGACTTCATCGCCCCGATCGTGCCGAACTCGCGACCGATGTCCCAGTGCGCGTCGGCCCAGTCGGAGATGAGGGCGAGGATGTCGTCGGGCCGGGCGTCGGTGGTGAAGTCGAGATCGGGCATCGGCCGACCGAGAAGTGCGTCACGGACGGACCCCCCGACGAGGGCGAGTTCGAATCCGGCGTCAGCGAAGCGGCGGCCGAGGGGCTCGAGGATGTCATCGAGGTCGTCGAGCCTGTCGTACAGCCGGACGTGCGCGCTCTGCGGATCCACCGAACTCCTTCTTCTCGATCGTCAGGTTCCCTGCCGGAGGCAACCTCCAGCCTACCGGGAGCGCGTCGGACGAAACTTCCAAGAATCGACCATTAAGGTAGGAGAATGACCACACCGATGCCCAAACCTGGACCCCGGGCATCCCGCCGCACGACGGTCGAGGAGACTTCCGCCGGGGGCATCGTCGTCGACTTCGCCAGCGATGATCTCAGTGTGGCCGTCATCGCCCGGCTCAATCGGGCGGGCCGACTCGAGTGGTGCCTGCCCAAGGGTCACCTCGAGGGAGCGGAGACCGCCGCCGAGGCGGCCCGCCGTGAGGTCGAGGAGGAGACCGGGATCTCCGGCCAGGTCATCTGCCCGCTCGGCACCGTCGACTACTGGTTCACCGTCACCGGCATCCGGATCCACAAGCTCGTCCACCATTTCCTCCTGCGCGCCCGGTCGGGCACGCTCACCGTCGACAACGATCCCGATCAGGAGGCCGTCGACGCCGCCTGGGTGCCGTTCGACGACCTGCGATCGACGCTGTCGTTCGCCAACGAACGCCGCATCGTCGCCGCTGCTCGTCCCATGGTGCGCCAGTGGGAGCTGTGAGAGCGGTGTCCGGGTGGACCGCCGGATGAGGACAGAGGACCTGTGATCACGCGCTTCCTCTTCGCGCTGCTGAGTGCGACCCTGCTGCTGGCAGGGTCGGTCTTCGCGTACCCCCTGACCGCCTCGGCGACTCAGTCCGGCACCGCCTCACCGACGCGCTCGAGCGGCACCGGGGCCGCCGACGGCGGGGAATCGGGAACCGGAGTCTCGATCGCCCTCACCGAGGTGACCCCCTGGCTCAACGGCAGCGGGACGCTCACGGTCCGCGGGACCGTGACGAATTCGACGGATGCCGCGATCTCCGACCCCACCCTGCGGCTGGGCATGTCGACGCGCAACCTCGACGCCGAATACCGCATCGAGGCGTGGAAGTCCGACCCCTCGATGCACCGCGTCATCGCCGATCTCGACGACAACGGACCCGATGCGAGGAACCGGGCCGACGCCGGCAGCTCCGGCGACAACGACCCCGTCACCGCCGTCGACGCGACGTTCGCCGACCAGCTCGGCCCGGGTGCCACCGGCGAATTCACGATGACCGTGCCGGCTGACCAGCTCGGCCTGCCGCGGTCCTCACCGAACACCTCGTGGGGTCCGCGCGGCCTCAGCGTCCAGCTCAGCGACACCTCGGGGGCATTGGCGACCGGCGTCGCGTTCACGACGTGGTACCCGGATCCGAAGTTCGATCAGACCCGGATCAGCTTCCTCGCCCCGGTCACACTGCCCGGCTACACCGGCGACGGGCTCATCAGCGCCGAGGAGCTCGATCGGGCCATCGCCGCCGACGGTCCCCTCACCGCTGTCAACGGAGTCCTCAAGACCCCCGGCGTCGCGATCGCGCTCGACCCGCGGATCATCGCCTCGTTCGAGGCCGCCGTCGCCGAACCTGCGCCTCCCGGCGACGACGGAGACACCGCGGCCACCGAGGAGCCTTCGGCACCGGCCACGGACGCCGGCACCGCCCCGCCGGAGGACGATCCGGGCGCGCAGAGCCCCGAAGAGGAGAAGGCAGCAGCGGAGCGTCGACAGCGGCTCGACACGTGGTACCGGGACTTCCTCGAGACCGCCGGCTCCCACACCGTCATCGCGCTGCCCTTCGGCGATCCCGATCAGGCATCGCTGGCCGGCAAGGAGCTCGACGACCTCGGCCGGTTCGCGCAGGAGGAGAAGCGGCTCGTCAAGGACGTCCTGCCGAAGGCGCGGACCGACATCGGATGGCCGATCGCCGGGACCGCGACCCGCGCCGATCTCGCCGCGCTGTCGGCGGCCGGCAACAAAACGATCATCCTCGACGACGTCCAGCAGCCGCCGCTGTCGGGCATTCGGGAGAGCGCGCACTCGCAGACGCGGACGAACTCCGACGGCAGCTCGATGGTCGAAACGCTCATCAGCGACTCCGCTCTCACCGCCGCCAGTGCCGACGTCATCGCCGCCGACCGGCCGGCCGCGGCGATGAGCGAACTCGTCGCGACGACCGCGGCGATCCAGTCCGAGGCCCCCAACCGGTCCCGGCACCTCCTCGTCCCGCTGCCGCGGACGACCGCCTCGGCGCAGTGGGAGCAGGTCGTCTCCACGGTCGCAGGATCCCCGTGGGTCGACGCCGCGAGCCTCGACAGCCTGCTCAGCAGCGACATCCAGCCGCGCGGACTCCTCCAGAAGGCACAGGACCCTGAGCGCATCGCCACGAGCACCCTCGAAGGGCTCTCCGACATCCGTGCCCGGCAGTCGCAGTTCAACAGCGTCTTCACCGATCCCGACGCCGCGAATCGCCGCACCGATCGCGCGCTGCTCGGCTGCACCTCGGTGGCATGGACGCTCGGCGGCGACTCCGCGAGGTGCCTCGACCAGGCCCAGCAGACGAGTCAGGCCCAGCTCGACAGCCTCTACCTCGAGAAGGGATCGTCGGTGCTCCTCGTCACCGGGGAGAAGACGACGATCCCGGTGACGATCGTCAACGACTCCGGCGCCGAGGCGACGCTCAAGCTCTCGATGAAACCGCAGACTCCGCAGCTGCGGGCGCAGACGACCGAGACCGTCGTCGTGCCCCCAGCGGAGACGATGCGCGTCGACGTGCCCGTCGAGGGACTCGCCAATGCCGACGTGCCCACGCGCATCGAGATGATCTCCGAATCCGGGGTCGTCCTCCCGCAGAGCACCTCCCTGCTCGTCAGGGTGCGCGCGGACTGGGAGAACATCGGCACCGCCGTCGTCGGATTGGCGCTCGCGGCGGTGTTCGTGATCGGCTTGGTCAAGTCCGTGCGCCGCGGACGCAGGAAGATCCCGGAGCAGCAGCTGGCCGCAGCGGTCGCCCGGGCGAAGAACGACAACCCCGAGAGGAAGGGACAGTAAGTGGCGTCATTCTCCTCGCTCGCCCGCTCGTCGGCGATCATGACGGCAGGCACCCTGACCTCGCGGATCCTCGGCCTCGTCAAAGCCTCACTGCTCGCCCTCGCAATCAGCGTCACTGCGGTGCAGGCCGACGCCTTCGACGTCGCGAACAAAGTCCCGAACACGCTCTACATGCTGCTTGCCGGCGGCGTCGTCAACGCCGTCCTCGTGCCGCAGCTCGTCCGTGCGACCAAGCGCGACGACGGCGGCCAGGACTACACGAACCGGCTCCTCACCCTCTCGTTCCTCCTGCTCACGATCGTCACCGTCATCGCGACGCTCGCCGCCCCGATCCTCGTGTGGCTCTACTCCTCGGGATGGAGTCCCGAACAGCTCGCGCTGGCCACGGCCTTCGCCTACTGGTGTCTGCCGCAGATCTTCTTCTACGGGCTCTACACGCTGCTCGGCCAGGTGCTCAACTCGAAGTCCTCATTCGGCCCGTACATGTGGGCCCCGGTGCTCAACAACATCGTCGCGATCATCGGCCTCGCCATCTTCATCGTCGTCTTCGGCACGAACAACGCCTCCCCGCACACCCTCGACACGTGGACGCCGGACAAGATCGCCCTCCTCGGCGGGTCAGCGACACTCGGGGTCGCGGCACAGGCGCTCATCCTCATCTGGCCCCTCAAGCGCATCGGGTTCTCGTACCGACCGACCTTCGGATTCCGCGGAGTCGGCCTCGGCACCGCCGGCAAGGTCGCATTCTGGACGTTCGCCGCGATGCTCGTCGGCCAGCTCGGGTTCCTCGTCATCTCCCGGGTCGCCGCCGGCGCCTCGGTGCCGGGGGAAGAGAACGCGTCGAACGCGGCGTACACGTATGCCTACCTCGTCTTCATGCTTCCGCACTCGCTCATCGCGGTCTCACTCGCCACCGCCCTCTTCACATCGCTGAGCAGGAACGCCGCCGACCACGACACGGCGGCGGTGAAGTCGGACTTCTCGATGGGCGTGCGCACCGTCGGGCTCATCAACTCCTTCGCCGTGGCCGCCCTCGTCGTCCTCGCCTCGCCCGTGGCGATGATCATCGCCGGATCCGGCCGAGAACAGGCGACGGCGGTCGGGCTCGTCATCATCACGATGGTCTTCGGGCTCATCCCGTTCAGTGCGAACTACCTCGCCCAGCGCGTCTTCTACGCGTACGAGGACGCCCGTACCCCGTTCTTCATCCAGCTGCCCCAGATCATCTTCCAGTCCCTCGCGGTGCTCTCGGCGTCGATCTTCCCGAAGTCCGTGACGGTGGCGATCATCGGCCTCGTCATGAGCCTCGGATACCTGCTCGCGATGATCCTCTCGTTCGCACTCCTGCGCCGCCGCCTCGGCGACATCGACATCAGAGCGATCGCGCAGGCGCATGTGAAGTTCCTCCTCGCGGCGCTGGCAGCCGGCCTCGCCGGATTCGGAATGCTGCTGCTCTTCCCTGACTTCGCCCTCGCGGGTCAGTGGCAGGCCTTCGTCACCACGGCTGTCGTCGGATCGGTCATGCTCCTTGTCTATGTCGGTGCCTGTTTTCTGCTCCGTGTCAGAGAGTTGCATTCGATTATTGGGCTCGCAGCTGGGAAACTGAAGAGATAGCCTGCCCAATCCCCGCCCCGGAGGTGATCCCCCTGATCGATATCGAACCCGGCATGGTCGTAGCCGGTCGCTATGTCGTATCAACGGTCGACCGTCCCTGGCTCGAGGACAAGCCCGCCGTCGGCACAGTGTGCACGGCTCTCGATGCAATCCTCGATGAACCCGTCCTCATCCACGTCGCCGACGCCGAGGCCTCCTCCGACGTCCTCGAAGCCGCCCAGCGCGTCTCGATCCTCGGCGATCCCCGCATCGCGCCGACCCTCGACGTCGGCCATTCGAACGGCCTCGACTACGTCGTGTCCCAGCGCATCGCCGTCACCGCACTCGGACAGATCCTGCCGAAGACCCCGCTGCCCGTCGACGCGGCGAAGGCGCTCATCGGTGAGATCGGCACGGTTCTCGTCACCTCGGCGCGGCGCGGGCTCTTCCACATGTTCCTCCGGCCGAGCGTCGTCGGGATCACCTCCTCCGGCGGCGTCCTCGTCTCCGGTATCGGGATCGACGCGGCCCTGGCGCTGGGCACCGGGGTCATCGACCCGGACGACTACACGCCGACGAAGGCCTCCCGGCAGGACGCCCTCGACCTCATCCGGCTCTTCTATGCGGCGGTGACCGGCTACTGGCCCGCCGAGGAGGGCATGAGCGGAGTGCCTGCGGCTCCGCGGGAGAACTCCCGGATCGCGCGCGCGAAAGCGCTCAACCCCGAGGTTCCGGCAGAGCTCGACGATTTCATCAGCGGTGTGCTCACCGGGCACGATCCCGGTCCCGGATCCGTCGCCGAGGTGCTCGGCTTCATCGACGAGTGGGACGCCGAGCTCCTCCGCTACGTCAACCGCACTCCGGCGGCCGAGAACGACAAGCTCTTCGACGCCTCACCGGCGAGCTTCGAGGAGGCCACGAGCCTGCCGACGGCGGGAACGCCGACGATCGGCGGAGCGACGACACCGGCGAGCGAGGACCAGGTCAAAGCCGCGCTCGTGCGCATCGGCATCACCCGGCCGGGGACGAGGGGACTCGCTGCCGGAGTCTCCGGTCGCACCACCGGGCGATACGCCGATCGGATGCAGATGCGGAAGGCGTCGAGCTTCCCGATCGGGGCCGAGCAGATCGACAATGCCGCGAAGGACTGGGACGAGTGGCAGCCGGAACAGACCTACTCGGAGTACTCGGGCTACTCGGCCCACGAATACGACGAGAACCTCACCTCGCCGATCCTCAATCGCGACGAACCCGAGCCTGACACTCAGGCCCTCGACATCGTCGCGCTCGACGAGGCGGAGGACGAGAACGACACCCGCGTCATCATCGACGACGAGGACGACGGCTCGTGGTTCCTCGGGGGGATGTTCGAGACCTCGGAACAGCAGCGCGAGCATCAGCTGCGCGAATACGAGCGTGAGCGCCGGATCTCGAAGGCCAAGGAGGAAGAGGCGCGCAGGCGTCTGGCAGCACTCGAGGCGTCCTCCGCCGCCCGCCAGGAGGAGGCCAACGCCGCGACTCCGCCGAAGCAGATGCGCCGGCTCTCACCGGAGACCGTCGACGACGGCCCCACGGCAGCCGGCCTCGGCGCCGGGACCGCCGCTGCCCGCTCGGGCAACGGCGGTTCGGGTTCCGGTGGCGGTGCGGGGTCCGCAGGAGCAGGAGCCTCCGGCACAGGCGGTTCGCCCTCGAGCGGTCGCAGCCCCGCTGCCGGAGCCGCTGCTGGTGCCGGAGCTGCCGGAGTCGCGGGAGCAGCCGCTGGTGCTGGAGTCGCCGCTGGTGCCGGCGGAGCCGGTGCGCAGCCCCCCGGCGGCACGGGTGCGCAGTCGCCTGCCGCCGGTGGGCCAGGCGGCCACGGCGGGGGCGCGGCAGCGAGCTCCCGGGCCGTCGCAGCCGATGAGGACCCGCAGGCGGCGAAGGCGCGCACCCGCAAGCCCTTCGCGCTGCTCGTCCTCGGTCTCCTCGTCGTCGCAGCCGTCATCATCGGCATCATCGTCGTCAACCTCAACTCGGGCGGGGACGAGCCGACCGCCGCACCCGCCTCGACGGCTCCGAGTCAGCCGGCCGAAGAGCAGCCGACGGAAGAGCCTCAGGCTGAGCCGCCGGTGATCGACAAGGTCACGGCGCTCGATCCGCAGGGCGATGACACGGAGAACGACGATCAGGCCAAGGACGTCATCAAGGGCGAGAAGGGCTCGTGGCGCACCGACCGGTACAACTCGGCGGAGTTCGGCAACCTCAAGGACGGCGTCGGTCTGCTCTTCGAGTTCGAGAAGAAGGCCCCCGTCAGTGAGGTCACCGTCGTCGCGTCGACGTCCGGCGGAGCGTTCGAGATCCTCAGCGGATCTGACCCCGAGTCGGCGAAGAAGGTGGGCGAAGGGGAGTTCGACGATGCGAAGGACGGAGTCACCGTCACGCTCGATGAGGGCGTCGACACCGACAGCCTCATCCTCTGGGTCACCGAGCTGCCCCGCGACGACGGCGGCTACAGGGCCGTCATCAGCACCGTCGACATCACCTAGCGACGCGAACGGATGACACGCGAACCCCGTCGGGCGGTCGGCACCGATCGACAGCCTCGGCGAGGAATAGTCACCGAGTATGCTCGGTTACCTAGAGAACACCCAATCAGCGCCTCCGCGGCGCGACATGACAGAACACACAACAGGGACAGGGAACGCACATGACTGACACTCAACTCGTGATCATCGGGTCGGGACCGGCCGGATACACGGCCGCGATCTACGCCGCGAGGGCCAACCTGTCTCCTGTGGTCATCGCGGGCTCGGTGACGGCCGGCGGCGAGCTCATGAACACCACCGACGTCGAGAACTACCCCGGTTTCCCGGCGGGCATCCAGGGCCCTGAGCTCATGGAGAACATGCGCGAGCAGGCGGAGCGGTTCGGGGCTCAGGTCATCTACGACGACGTCGAGACGCTCAAGCTGCACCCCGGTGCCCATCAGATCGAAACCGCTCTCGGGTCCCGCTACACCGCGAAGGCCGTCATCCTCGCCACGGGATCGGCCTACCGCGAGCTGGGGCTGCCGAATGAGAAGAAGCTGTCGGGCCACGGAGTGAGCTGGTGCGCAACCTGCGACGGTTTCTTCTTCCGTGACCAGCACATCGCCGTCGTCGGCGGTGGCGATTCAGCGCTGGAAGAGGCGACGTTCCTCACTCGCTTCGCCTCGAAGGTCACGCTCATCCACCGCCGGCAGGAGCTGCGTGCCTCGCAGGCGATGCAGGATCGGGCGAAGGCCGACGACAAGCTCGAGTACATGCTCGACACCGAGGTCGAGGCGATCCACGGCGACGACGCGCTGACCGGGATCACCGTGCGCAATACGGTGACGGGAGAGACGTCAGAGCTGCCGGTGACCGGCCTGTTCGTCGCCATCGGCTCGGACCCCCGCACGAGCCTGTTCGCCGAGCAGCTGCCGCTGCGTCCAGACGGCTACCTCGAGGTCGAGGGCCGCTCGTCGAAGACCGCTGTCGAGGGCGTCTTCGCAGCCGGCGACGTCATCGACTCCGTCTACCGTCAGGCGATCACCGCAGCCGGATCCGGTTGCGCTGCGGCCCTCGACGCGGAGAACTACCTCGCGGATCTCGAGGCCTCCGATGTCCTCGAAGCCGAAGGTGACCACGAAGCCGCCGTCGAGGTGATGAACGCCTGAGCCCGTTTCCCTGAGGATCCGGTTGCCCTGAGGAGCAGATCTCCTTGAGGGCCGGAGGATCGTCGGCCCGGCGCGCCTCGGACTCGGGGAATGAAACCCGAGCGCACGCTGTTGCCGCTTATGACACTCACCAGCAGAAAGGGAGATCATGTCGACCGACGTAACTGACGCCACATTCGACGACACCGTCCTCAAGTCGGACAAGCCAGTGCTTGTCGACTTCTGGGCACCCTGGTGCGGGCCCTGCCGCATGGTCAGCCCCATCGTCGATCAGATCGCCGACGAGAACGCTGACAAGCTCACCGTCGTCAAGGTCAACACCGACGAAAACCTCGAGACCGCGAGCAAGTACGGAATCACCTCGATTCCCGCTCTCTACGTCTTCAAGGACGGCGAGGTCGCGAAGACCATCATCGGCGCCCGCCCGAAGCCTGCCCTCGAAGACGAGCTCAAAGACTTCATCTGATCAAGTTCCAAGGCGCCTGTTGTAATATCAACAGGCGCCTTCGGCGTACATCCCCGCAGTTTCACACCCTCAGCACAGCAGATTGGCACGACATTGAATCACCAGGAACGACCGCAGTTCAGAAGCGGAGACGCTTCAGAGGTCCTGCCGGCGATCAAATCGCAGATGGCACGTCTGGGTCTCAATGTCGGCGACCCCCGCGGAGAGGACTTCGACCGGCCGTTCGAACTCGCCGTTCGGCAGTTCCAGCAGACACGGGGGATCCTCTGCGATGGTGTGCTCGGCTCTGAGACGTTCACAGAGCTCGATCGTGCTCGTTTCCAGCTCGGTGACCGTGTGCTCCGTTTCGACCCCGTCAAGGTCCTCACAGGCGATGATGTGCTCACCCTCCAGCGCAGCCTGTCGGGTCTCGGCTTCTACGCCGGCCGCATCGACGCAGAGTACGGCGCGGCCACCGAAGAGGCCGTCAAAGAGCTGCAGATGGGTCTGGGAGCGAAGGTCGACGGCATCGCCGGTCCACAGACTCTCCGTGGCCTCGAAGCCGTCGATCGCAAGCACACGACCGGAAACCTCTATGCTCTCGAGGAGACGGCACGCGTCGCCGCGTCCGGAACCTCTTTGGCCGGTCGGACCTTCGTCATCGAAGCCGCCACCACCACGACCGACTTCGTCACGCTGCCGATGAATGAGTGGCAGTCGAAGCTCGAACGGGATGTCACTACAGATGTAGCCGGACGTCTGGCCGGACGCCTCGAGGCGGTCGGGGCCGGGGCCATCGTCCTCGACGGCGACGCGGCTGAGATCAACGCCGCAGATCAGCTCGGTGCCTCAGCTGTCATCACCGTCACCGCCGACGTCAGCCGCACGCCCGGAGCGAACGGTCTCGCGACGTTCTATTTCGGACACGAGGAGCACCCGGATCTCAACTCGCCTGTCGGGAAACGGCTGGCCTCGCTCATCCAGAGCGAGATCACTGCGCGCACGGGAATGCTTGACTGCCGATCGCACGGACGGACGTGGTCGTCTCTCAAACGACTCCGCACGCCTAAGGTCCATGTCGTCACGGGATACCTCACCAATGCCGACGATCGCAGCAACCTCGAGGACCCCGCGGTGAGAGACGCCATCGCCGACGGCATCGCCGCAGCGCTGCAGCGCCTCTACGTCAAGGAGGACGCCGACCCGGCAACCGGGACGCTCAGCCTCGCCGAGATCAAGGCCTACGGCTGACACGAGGCCGAATACCGGAGTCCGCAGCTGCTCCGAGATCGGGTCCTGAAGCTTCGCGAGTATTCCACCTTCCATGCGAGTCCGGTCGGCTCCTTCTGGCTGGGTCGGCTCCATTGTCAGACCGTTAGAGGCACCGCGTACGAGGCAACACGTTCGGGGAAGCGTTATTGCCGTAGCGTTGTCGAAGTAGCGTCTTCGAGGTACTGGTTTCGGGGCTGCGTATTCAAGTCACTGCTTTCGCGCCAGTGGTTTCGGACCAATGCGCCCTGGCCATTGCGTTTCGGATGTGTGAACGAACACCCACAGCAGCCGCTGACCGAATCGGTCGACAACCGGACCGCGCTCAGGCCATAACTGCCAACGGTCGAACTGTCGGATCTCTCTCGAGATCGGCGGCAGCGTCCACGTACGTGATCGCAAGACGGATTGAATCGGACGACTATGCGGCGATTCCACAGATCTGAGGCATCGGGACATCGTTGCCGTTTCACGTGAAACGGCAACGTTCTTGGCCACCTCACTGCACGGCTATCGATTACAGCGACCTCCTCATTCAGAATACAGCCGTATCTATGTCGGAATCCCGGTAACCGAACACCTCATAGACCGAACACGTTCTTGGCCTCGCCGCTTCTCCGCAGACCAAATGCAGTCATGGCCACGCGAATACTCGCCGGTACCTACTAGGGAATGAGCGAAGCAGCTCGGGCACGCGAGGTACTCTCGGTCCGTCAATCACACATCTGTCCGCGCGATAAGTACACAAACACATACTCAGCCGTAGCAAAAAAGGGTAAACAGCCGCACGGAGAATGAGCTGTTGTCTTGTCGCCGACCCGGACTGTGGTCTGTTCCGCTGCCCCAGAATTCCCAGCGTGACACCCCTCTACTCCCTCTCCGAGAACGACAACGTCGACTCCGCGGTTGGCAGCATACGCCTGGCATCCTCGTCGCTACCATGTCCCAGAGTGAGGGTTTCACGTGAAACACACCGGCCGTTTCACGTGAAACACCGCGGCGGTATCACGAAAGGCATGTCGTCTGGGGTCTCTCCGACAAGCATTGAAACCCGGCGTTGGATCGTTAGAGGTCGGAATCAAGCGGGTTCTCCCAACCATGCCCTGAGGACTCGACGCCCACTTTGTACGAACTAAGTCCGCTCATGGTTCCGTCGACCTCAGCGCTGAGTGCTAACGACCGCATAGGAAATCTGACTTCAACTGATTGCGATCCTGCCGGAGCTGCCCAAACCGAGACCAGCGCCGCCAGTATGCCAAAGATGAACAATCAGGAATGAAAGCAACGAGTGGCATTCCCGAGGCAGTTGATTGATCGAGAGTTCTCTTCAACGCCAGGGAATACCGCTTTGCCTACCGTTCCACGTGAAACGTCACGATGCAGCTGAATATCTTTGACAGAAAGCTCAAACCGTAGGGCAGCAGTCTCTCGACCTGAGAACCCTCATCGACTGTCCGAACTTGAGGACTCCGAACCATCCGCCGCCAAGCTTCAGCACTCTTTCTAGGGCTCAAGAGGGGGACACTTCGATCGACGTACGCCGAGCGTAGAGCCGCTCCATGCTCCCGGACCTTCCGGATGGGCAGTTTCACGTAACGCACCCGAACTCAGTAGCCCGACGCCTGTGCAAGACTTAGCCGAGACCGCCCACAAGGCAGGTCATCGATCCGGGGATTCTCCGTTTCACGTGAAACTAGCCTGTAGGTCGAACATAATGCTTCAAATCGAGGAGGGTCGCACCTCTCAACCGAAGCGTTGGCCAGGGGCCATTATCAAGCAAGTAACCCCGTTCCCAAACGCAGACACCGGCGCGCGGCCTCGTGCCCGACCGCAGTAGCAAACGCGAACGTTTCTCTAACGCCGTCTTCGTTGTAGACACCCTTAGTGGGGGCGCATTGCAGGCTGTCGACGAAATGAACTCGCGCACTCCATCGCCCAGCGGCCGAGAAGTGTGTCGACTATTCGTCGCTTCTGAGAACCCAACCGGGCTCGGTTTGCGGTCGACTGCATGCAACAACCAGAATGTTTCACGAACCCACTTACGGGGGCAGGCCCCCGGACCAGCTTCACTGAGGGCGTTTCACGTGAAACCACTAGTTCGACGCAGGGAGCAACTGTGATTTGACCACTTAGGTTTAAAACGTAGAAGCAGTCCTCGGGGTAGTAGGAGCGACGGCGAGCCCCACGCGTTAGGAAGCGCTGTTTCACGTGAAACGGACGACAAGCTGTAGAGCATAGTCCCGCGTGAAACCTTATAGAACCCATGAAGCGCTGTTTCACGTGAAACGAACGGCATGCTGTGGACCTCAGACTCACGTGAAGTCACATACATCCTTTGAAGGGCAGTGTCACGTGAAACTGCGAAGAGAATGAACTCACGAATCTCGGTAACGAACCTCGGCCAGCAGTTCGTATTCCCCCATCGCATGTTGTGCAGTATTTCGACTTCGCCCGTCGCACGTTGTGCAGCGCTTCGACACTGGTCGTACAGAACTTTTGCCAACAGGCCACGATGTTTCACGTGAAACCCCCTGTATCACCTGAAACGCTCTTCATGCCCGCGCGAGGGGTGAAAGCAAAACTGTAAGTGATTCATTCCGACTCGTACTCCACGGGAGCCCCGGAATCCATAGCGCGATCTCTACGCCCGAGATCGAACAGATACACCGAGCAGGACGAGGGGCGGCGGGTAGAACCGTGGCCAGTGGCCGCCGTAAACAACTACAGGTATGTGTCGCTGCAGCCACAACAACGGCCCCGAACGAGGAGTTTTTTCATCGCACTCGAGGGAGGACAGCAAACCCATCTCAATCCTGGCCCAGCGGGCGGGTGACGCTGACCGACACGTCGCCACAATCTTCGCAGCCGTTAAGGTCAACCGACACGGCATGACCGCATACACGGAGTCATCGATTACGGCTCCGTTTCACGTGAAACCAGAGCGAAGAAGTCGAGCATTCCCGACACGACCCGATTGAATCGACCCTACAACCTGCATGCTGAGCGATCGAAACTGCGTCAGGAACACGGATTACCTGTTCTGCGTGAAAAGATGCAGCTCGACGGTAAAAATTCTCCAGATCGAAACAGCTAGGACGATCCACATCCGCACCGACAGTAACTGCACAAGCGAGGCAACAATGAAGCACCAACGTCACGCATCCTGCTCGCTCGTCAGCGTAAGCAGCTTGTCCGTCGCCCTCGCATACAGCGGCGATGGACCGTTTCACGTGAAACCATAGGCTGCGGCAAGTCGCGGTTCGCTGGATGAGTGAAGATTCTCAAACCTCGAAAGCGAGACTGACGCGAAACGGCCGGCGCAAACTTTCGCCAGTCACCAAGTCTTACAATCACTTCGGACATTTGATCGTCACGTGACCGAATAGCCGGGCAGACAGCTGCCTACCCTGAGGGGCTAACTGGAGAGACTACTCGGCGGACTTGACGCCAAGCAGCGAAAGGATTCGATCGAGATCCTCCTGATTCGCGAACTCGACGCTCAACTTTCCCTTGCGTTTGCCGACGGTGATGTTGACCTTCGTGTCGAGACGATCACCGAGTCGTTCGGCGACCTCGATGAACTCCGGGGCCACCCGCGACGTTGCACGTGAAACATTCACCGAGTCTCCGCGATTGAGGAGAACGACGGCTTCCTCAGAAGCACGAACCGACAGTCCCTCAGCAACGATCCGCTGCGCAAGGACTTCCATCTGCTCGGGATCCTTCAGCCCGAGGATCGCCCGTGCATGTCCTGCGGAGATGACGCCGGCCGCCACGCGACGCTGAACCAGCGGGGGCAGACGAAGCAGGCGCAAGGTGTTGGAGATCTGGGGACGCGAACGACCGATGCGCTCCGACAGCTCCTCCTGGGTGCAGTTGAAATCCTCAAGCAGCTGTCCATACGCCGCAGCCTCTTCAAGCGGGTTGAGTTCAGCACGATGGAGGTTCTCGAGCAGCGCATCTCGGAGCAGGTCGGTGTCGTCGACGAAGCGCACGATCGCGGGAATCGTCCCGAGTCCGGCTTCCTTCGTCGCCCGCAGACGGCGCTCACCCATGATGAGCTCGTATCGCTCCTCAGCGCCTGGCTTGCGCCGGACGACAACAGGCTGGAGCACGCCGATCTCGCGGATGCTGTGAACGAGTTCAGCGAGCTGATCCTCATCGAAGACCGTCCGCGGCTGGCGAGGGTTCGGGTCGATGAGCTCAACGTCGACTTCTCCGAACGCGGTGTCCGGAATCGAATCCACACCCGGTCCGTCATCGAACTCGGAGTCGCCATTCGCCGAGGTGTCATCCGGTGATTCAACTACATCAATAGTAGCCGGCTTCGGGGACTGCTTGTCACTGTCGTCAGCAGGCTCACCGGCCGCCGCGGAATCGTCTGCTGCAGAGCGGTCATCGTCGAGTGAACCGCCCTTCGAGGTATAGACCCCGGGGTGCTGCTCTCGCACATCATCAACCATCTCGACCTCGTCGACCGATGCAGAACTCCCGAGAGACCGAGCAGCATCGCTGGCTGCGACCGACGACGCAGTCGTCTGCTCGTCGACAACAATCGAGTCATCGGTTGTTGAGTCAGGGGCAGGAGACGGCTTCACCGCGGTCCGCTTGTTCACAGGTGACGCCACATTGCTGGTCGCGGCCTTCGCGGCCTCGGACTTCGCTTTTGCAGTCTTCGCAGTCGTGGTCTTCGCAGTCGTGCTCTTAGCAGTCGACGATTTCGCTGTCGACGCTTTTCGGGTCGAGGACTTGGCAGAGGAGGACTTCGCTGTCGACGCGATCTTCGCACCGCTCGACTTCGCCGAACCTGTCTCCGCGGCGGAGCCGGCCTTGGCTCCCGTGCCCGATTTGGCTGCAGCACCGGTCTTAGCAGCACCGGTCTTCGCAGCGCCGGTTCGGGCCGTAGAGGCCTTCGAACCGGGGGCCCGGGTCCCAGCCGCGGAGGAGCTCTCCGTCGCCTCCGACTTCGGCTTGCGACGGCGAGATGACTGCATCGACGCAGCCGGGTCGGTCCGACGCGTCCGGGTCGACTTCGCGTCCTCGGCCGTGGCTGAACTGCGCGACTGCTCCTCGGCGCTGCCGCCGGAGAAGAAGACATCGACGGGACGATCGCTCGTCGCAGCGTCGGGGATGAGCGCGCCGAGACCCCGTCCCAGCCCGCGCTTCTTGCGTTCAGCCACGTTCCACTCCTCGATTCGCGATCTCTTCAGCAGCTTCCAGGTAGGACAGAGCGCCGCTGGAATGGGGATCATAGGTGATGACAGTCTGACCGTAGCTCGGTGCCTCGGAGATCCGCACGGAACGCGGAATGGCCGTCCCGAGAACCTGCTCCGGGAAGTGCGTCCGCACATCCTCGGCCACCTGAGCGCTGAGGTTCGTGCGCCCGTCGTACATCGTCAGCAGGATCGTCGAGACCGACAGCTGCGGGTTGAGGTGCTTCTGGATGAGCTGGATGTTCTTGAGCAGCTGGCTCAGCCCCTCGAGTGCGTAGTACTCGCACTGGATCGGGATGAGGACCTCACGGGCCGAGACGAAGGCATTGACGGTGAGCAGTCCGAGGCTCGGCGGACAGTCGATGATGACGTAGTCGACCCGATCCCCGGCGGCCGCCCGCTCCTCGAGGTAGAGACCCAACGAGCGCTGCAGGCGCTGCTCACGGGCGACGAGGGACACGAGTTCGATCTCCGCCCCGGCCAGGTCGATCGTCGCCGGCACACAGACGAGAGAGTCGAAGTCCGGTGCCTGAGCGACAGCGTCGCGCATCGGCACATCATCGATGAGCACATCGTAGATGCTCGTGACATCGGAGTAGTGATCGATGCCGAGCGCCGTGCTCGCATTGCCCTGCGGGTCGATGTCGATGACGAGGACGTTGAGGTTCTGCTTCGCCAGGGCTCCGGCGATGTTCACCGCCGTCGTCGTCTTCCCCACACCGCCCTTCTGATTGGCGATCGTGAAGATGCGAGTGGAGTCCGGCTTGGGAAAGCTGACCTGCGCAAGGCGGTCGGCACGACGATTGTCGCGAGCGATCGCGGCACCTATCGGAGACGACTCGTCCATGATCGGCATTCGGCGCACTCCATCATCCATCGGGTTCACAAAGCTACTGACAGCCTAGACCACATTTGGTTCGTTCTATTTCTTCGCTATTTCCACGACGCGACTGGGAACCTCGAGGATTCCGCCGTCGACGACGTGGATCGTCGGCTGCCCGAAGCGGTAGCGTTTGAGCAGCTTCTTCGCTTTGACGAGCTCACCCTCGACCGACTCACCCTTGAGCGCGAGGATCCGGCCCTCGGGCCCGATGACGTCGTGGGTCCATTCGACGAGTGTCGTCATCGCCTTGACGGCCCGCGCCGTGACGACGCTGAACATCTCCTCGTCGACGAGGTCCTCGACACGGGCCCTGACGATCCGGACATTATCCAGTCCGAGATCGTCGACGACCATCTTCAGCCATTCGACCCGGCGCTCCATCGGCTCGATGAGCACGACCTTCGCCTCCGGGCGCATGAGTGCGATCGGGATCCCGGGCAGTCCGGCGCCGCTGCCCACATCCCCGACGACGTCGTCGGAGGACACGAATTCGGCGACGACCGCACAGTTGAGGATGTGGCGCGTCCACAGTCGGTCGATCTCCCGCGGTCCGATGAGACCCCACTCGATGCCCGTGGTCGCCAGATGCTCCGCGTAGCGCTGGGCCAGCGGGAACGCCTCACCGAAGTACTCTTCGGTCCCCGCCGGGGGAACCTCGAGCGCGGACAGGTCAGTCATCTGCGGGGCGGACGACGACGTGACGGCCCTCGCCTTCGCCTTCCGATTCCGACACCAGACCGGCCTTGGCGACCTGGTCGTGGATGATCTTGCGCTCGAAGCTGTTCATCGCCTTGAACGCGAACTCCTCGCCGGACTCCTTGACCTGTTCGATCGCGGCCTCGGCCTTGCCGATGAGCTCATCACGGCGGTTCGAGCGGTAGCCGTCGATGTCGAGCATGAGCCATGAACGCTGACCCGTGCTCGTCTGCACAGCGAGTCGGCAGAGCTCCTGCAGAGCCCCGAGAGTCTTGCCGTCGCGACCGACGAGTGTGCGCAGGTTCGAGTCGTCCTCGTCCTCACACACGATGGACAGCTGCGCACGCCCATCGGCGACATCGATGTCGATGTCACCGTCGATGTCGGCGATGTCCATGAGCTCTTCGAGATAATCCGCCGCGATCTCGCCCTCTTCCTCGAGGAGCTCGGCCCGGGTCGGCTTCGCAGCCTTGTCGTCGATGACTTCTTCTGACATGTCCTACCTCAGCGCTTCTTGTTCTTCTTGCGGTTCTTGCTCACAGGCTGCTGACGCTGCCCGGACGACTTCGGAGCCTCCTCGGCGGGGACAGCGGCGCCTTTGACCTCTGCCTGCGGAACGGTCTTGCCCTTGCGCGCCTTGCGCTCGAGCATCTCCTTCTCCGCCTTCGACCCCGGCGCGGGCATGTTCCTGATGACCATGTGCTGCTGGACCATCGTCCACGTGTTCGACACGAGCCAGTAGAAGAGCACACCGAGCGGGAAGTAGATGCCGCCGACGCCGAAGACGACCGGCATGATGTAGAGGAGCATCTTCTGCGACTGCATCATCGGGTTGGCCATCGCGGCCTCCGACATGTTCTTCGCCATCATCTGCTTCTGCGTGATGAACATCGTCGCAGCCATGATGATGATGAGGACCGCGGTGAGCACCTTGACGGTGATGCCCGGATCCATGAACGTCGCCGACAGCGAGACGCCGAAGACCGAGGACTCCTCGGCCTGCTGCGCGAGCTCCTGGGTGAGACCGCCGATCGCGTCGATGCGGCCTTCAGCCACGCCCTGCATGTTGTGGATGACGCGGAAGAGCGAGAAGAAGATCGGCATCTGCACGAGCAGCGGCAGACATGACGCCCACGGGCTCGTCTTGTTGTCGCGGAAGAGGCTCATCTGCTCTTCGGCCATGGCCTGGCGGGAGTACTGGTCCTTCTTGCCCTTGTACTTCGCCTGCAGCCGCTGGATCTCGGGCTGGAGGAGCTGCATCTTGCGCTGAGCACGGATCTGGTAGACGAAGAGCGGGATGAGGAGCGCACGGATGACGACGGTGAGGCCGGCGATCGAGAGGACCCATGTCCAGCCGTTCGCGGCGGGGAGTCCGAGTGCGGTGAAGATGTCGTGGAAGATCGCGAGGATCCATGCCACTACCCACTGCAGGGGGTAGAGCAAGTTGTCGATCCAGTCCATTCAGTTCTCCTCGTTACAACGACTCGTGCGCGTCGTTCATTGTGCCATTGTTGTCAGTCGGTCGCGACATGGGCGCGGACCGGTACGTCCCGCGCGGGACGGGCGATCACGAGCGCTCCTGCCCGTGTCCGGAGCCCGTGGTTCTCATCGCCGCGGACCGGGCTTCGCGGGCGGAGCCGGGAACGTGATCGACCCCGCCGTGGGAGAACGGATTGCACCGCAGTATCCGCCATCCAGTTAACACCATTCCCTTGAGAACTCCGTGTATCTCGAAGGCCTCGAGCCCGTACATCGAGCAGCTCGGATAGTACCGGCAGACTTGTCCGTAGAGCGGGGAGACGACGACCCGATACGCCCGGATGAACCAGACGAAGGGCATCCGCGGCGCGATGCGCAGGAACCACCACACCCCCGGCCAGAATCCTGCCGGGCGGCGCGGCACCTCCGACTCATGTCTGAGGTCGTGTTCGGCGTCCACGATTCTGCTGCTTCTTCCGGGCCTTCTCGATGAGCTCGCCCACTTCGGTCTCGAGGTCGGCGAAGGCCGCCTCGGTGGCATTGGGCAGTGCTCGGATGACGAACAGGCTGCCGGTCTCCATCTCCGCCAGCCTCGGGTGCATGATCTCCCGCAGCCGGCGCTTCACCTTGTTGCGCTTGACCGCGTTGCCGACGGCCTTGGATACGATGAAACCCACGCGCGGGGCGTGGGAATCATCTGCCTCTGACAGGCTGTGCGCCATGAGGTGGTCCGAGCGCACCCGAACGCCGGCTCTGAAGACTCGTCTGAAGTCCTCGCCGCGCCGGAGCCGGTGCGCATCCGGGATCAAAGGTCAGGCCGAGACTTCGGAACGTCCCTTGCGACGACGCGAAGCCAGGATGGCGCGACCGGCACGGGTCCGCATGCGCAGGCGGAAGCCGTGCTTCTTGGCACGCTTGCGGTTGTTCGGCTGGAAAGTACGCTTGCTCACTTGAGGTCTCCGATTTCTGGGTTGCGGGTGAACGCCTGACGCGTTCTCACAAAAAACGGCGGTGCGAGTCTCGACCGCCGAGCACTCCTGTGCATAAGAGCTAGAACAGAATCGGATGCAGCCCGGTACACAGGACACTCCATCTTAGCCAAGGCCGGAGAGACCGGTCAAACCGGCCGATCATGTTTCACGTCACCGTTTCAGCCCGTTCACTCACGTTCATCTCCGCGTCGACTGCCGTCTTCCACAAGTCACAATCATGTAGTTTTCCACACGCTTATCCACCCGTGTGGAGGATTGCCCGGCCGACTCGTCAGTCCTCCACAAACTGTGGAAAACTGTGTGGAAGTCATGCACAGGTGTGGACTGTGGGACGACCGCGAACGACAACAGAGAGGATCGACGGTGTCGAATTCCAAGAACGAGCTCATCAGCCAATGGCGAACGGTGGTCTCCAATCTGGATGAGGACGCCGACCTCACGAAGCATCAGAAGAGCTTCCTCTACCTCGCGCTGCCCAAGGCGATCGTCGACAACGCCCTCGTCCTCCTCGCCGTCCGCGACGAGCATTCCCGGCGCACCATCGAGACCCGCCTCCGTGAACCTCTGACCAGGGAGTTCTCTCGGGTCATCGGCTTCGACGTGACCTTCGGGTTCGTCGTCGATCCCGAACTCGACGTCCCCATCCGCTTCGAGGAGCTCATCGACGAGACCGACCACACCACCGCCGCGCCTGCCACCGCCACGACGCCGGCAGGACACGGATCGACGACCGCCTCGGCACCCACCGGTCAGACCGCCTCGGCGACGGCCCCGACGCATGAGCTCGTTCTTGGAATTCGACACCGTCGATCCTCTCTGTTGTCGTTCGCGGTCGTCCCACAGTCC
>NZ_SCMW01000021.1:0-54354 GCF_005502845.1 Brevibacterium sp. 2SA
GTCGAGGGTCGCCGCGGACTCGTAGAACGAATCCGTCGTCCGGTTGACCACGGCCATGATGACCGGGGCACCGGGTCGGGCGTCGTCGAGGACGCTGCGGGCACGGACCGGACGGGCGGAACCGCTCGGTCGGGCCTGCGCGCGGTCTCTCACTGTTCGGGGCCTGCGCCGCCCACGGGGGCATCGGGGAGGGAGCCGCCGGGGCCGATGTGTGTCACGACCTCGTCGATGTCGTCGGTGAGGATGAAGAGGTCGAGGTCGGTGTCCGAGATCGTGCCCGAGGCCAGCAGCGTGCTCCTGATCCACTCGACGAGACCCGACCAGTACGCGGTGCCGAAGAGGACGACGGGGAACGAGGTGACCTTGCCGGTCTGGACGAGGGTGAAGGCCTCGAAGAGCTCGTCGAGGGTGCCGAAGCCGCCTGGCATGACGACGAAGCCGCGCGAGTACTTGAGGAACATCGTCTTGCGGACGAAGAAGTACCGGAAGTTCACGCCGAGTTCGACGTAGTCGTTGAGGCCGGACTCGAAGGGCAGTTCGATGCCGAGGCCGATCGAGACTCCCCCGGCCTCCATCGCACCGAGGTTGCCGGCCTCCATGATGCCCGGTCCCCCGCCGGTGATGATCGCATTGCCGTTCTCCGCGAGTCGGCGCGCGATCTCACGGGCGTCGTTGTAGGCCTGCGTCTGCGGGCCGAGGCGCGCGGAGCCGAAGATCGACACGGCGGGGCCGACCTCGGCCAGCGAGCCGAAGCCCTCGACGAACTCGGCCTGGATGCGCATGACCCGCCACGGATCCTCATGGACCCAGTTCGAGGGGCCGCGTGATTCGAGGAGACGCTGATCGGTCGTCGTCGTCGGCACCTGGGATCCGCGCAGGCGCAGCGGTCCCTTGCTGTAGAACTGTGCGTCCTCGCCCGGCTCGGGCTGGGGCGGAGCGTCAGTCTGCGGTGTGGCCGTGGCGGCCTGCGGTGCGGCGTCCTGCGCCGGTGCGCTCTCGTGCGCCGGTGCGCTCTCCTGCGGTCCGGCCGCAGATCCCGCCTGTGCCGGTGTGCCTGAGTGTGTCGACATCGTTCTCAGCCCTCCTCGAGGTAGCTCACGAGCGCCCGGGTCGCGTCCTCCACTTCCCGGACCCTGACATGTTCGTCTGACTTGTGAGCATACAGAGGGTTGCCCGGGCCGAAATTCACCGCCGGCACCCCGAGCGCGCTGAAGCGCGAGACATCGGTCCATCCGAGCTTCGCCGCCGGTTCGGCGCCGAGGGCGGAGAGGAAGTCCTGTGCGATCGGCCGGTCGAGTCCCGGCCGGGCGCCTTCCGCGGCATCGGTGACGACGACGTCGAAGCCGGTGAAGAGCTCACGGAGGAAGCCCTCGGCCTCAGCCGCCGACTTCGACGGCGCGAAGCGGTAGTTGACGGAGATCCGGGCCTCGTCGGGGACGACGTTGCCGGCGACTCCCCCGCTGATCGCGACGGCCGAGAGGGATTCGCGATAGTCGAGTCCGTCGACGGTGACCGTCTCGGAGACGTGGTCGGCGAGGCGGGTGAGCACCTCGGCGGCGGCATGGATGGCATTGACGCCCATGAAGGCCCGTGCCGAATGCGCCCGCACCCCGTGGGTCGTGACGTCGACGCGGATCGTGCCGTTGCAGCCGCCTTCGACGCTCGCGTTCGAGGGTTCGCCGAGGATCGCGAAGTCCCCGTCCAACCAGTCCGGATGGTTCCGGGCGACCCGACCGAGGCCGTTGAGTGCGGCGTCGACCTCCTCATGGTCGTAGAAGACCCAGCTGACGTCGCGCGTCGGATTGCGCAGGGCTGCCGCGGTGACGAGCTGCATCGCCACGCCCGCCTTCATATCGCACGCCCCACGGCCCCAGACGATGTCCTCGTCCGGGACGGCCGCCTCGGCGGCAGACGCCCCCGGCACACCCTGGCCGGGGTGCGGCTCGGCACCGGTCCCCGCGGGGCCGGCGGCGGTGCCGACGAAGCGCAGGGGCGGGAGGTTGCCCTCGACGGGGACGGTGTCAAGGTGACCGGCGACGACGATGCGCTCACTGCGCCCGAGCCGGGTGCGAGCGACGATCGTGTCGCCGTCGCGGAGGATCTCGAGATCGGGGCCGTCCCCGGCGCTGATCGCCTGCAGCACGGCCTCGACAGCATCGGTGATCGCCGCCTCGTTGCCGGAGACGGATTCGATCGCGCACAGCCGGCCCGTGAGCTCACCCGGATCGTCGATGGCGGCGAGCAGATACTCGCCGAGGTCGCCGTCGGGAACGAAAGCGGATGTGGTCTCAGCAGGTGGATGAGCGGTCATACGGCTTAGCCTAGTACCGCGGTCACCGACTAGGCTTGCGGTCATGACACAACGCATCGTTTCCGCGCGTGGACTCGCCACGCAGCATGAGAACACCGTCCTCTCCGTCTGGTACCCGACCCTGAGCGTCGCCGACGATTTCACCGACGCCGAGGCGGCCGCCACCGCCCTCGCGTCCGAGGACGGACTCGACGCGATGACCGGTGAGGATCCGGCCCGGGGAACGACGACGACCGTGGTGACGACGACGATCGACCTCGACGAAGCACCCGCCTCGGCGGCCGACGTCTACCTCCGCCTCCACGCGCTCTCCCACCGCATCGTCGTGCCCAACGACGTCAACCTCGACGGCATCTTCGGTCACATCGCCAACGTCGTGTGGACCTCGGCGGGCGCCTGCTCGCCCGAGGGCTTCGAGGCCACCCGCGCGAAGCTGCTCGCCAGCGGCCCCGTCGCGGTCTTCGGCCTCGACAAGTTCCCGCGGATGACGGACTTCGTCATCCCCTCCGGTGTCCGCATCGGAGACGCCGACCGGGTGCGTCTCGGCGCGCATCTGGCCCCGGGCACGACGGTCATGCACGAGGGCTTCGTCAACTTCAACGCGGGCACCCTGGGTTCGGCGATGGTCGAGGGACGCATCTCGCAGGGCGTCGTCGTCGGTGACGGTTCGGACGTCGGCGGCGGTGCCTCGATCATGGGCACGCTCTCCGGGGGCGGCACGCACCGCATCTCGATCGGCACGGGCAGCCTGCTCGGCGCGAACTCCGGTGTCGGCATCTCGATCGGCGACGACTGCATCGTCGAGGCCGGCCTCTACCTCACCGCCGGCACGCGCGTGAGCGTGCTCGGCGACGACGAGCGGGTCGTCAAGGCCTCGGAGCTCAGCGGAGCGAACAACATCCTCTTCCGCCGCAACTCCGTCACCGGTGCCGTCGAGGCGATCGCGCGCTCGGCCAAGGGCATCGAGCTCAACCCCGACCTCCACTGAGATCCAGGGCCGTCACTGAGGGACGGCACTGCGATTCACACCTGCCCCGTTCGGATCAGCCAACAGCCCTCCGGGAACCGAGGAACCGCCTCGGCGCCGGAGGGCTGTTTCGCTGCACTGCCGGGACGGGCAGGCGGAAGGTCGAACGACCGCGGATGAGGGCAGCCGCTCCGGCAACCCCCTACCCGGAGGTTCACACACAACCCGTGCGGGCGCAGGGGACGCGACTCCGCGGTGTGCGTGCGAAGCCACGCGGTGTGTGTCGCCCCGCAGGTTGTCGGTGTTCGGCGCCGCGATCACCCCACACGACAGCAGCCCTCCGGGCGCTCAGCCACCGTGCGGTGGAGAAGCGCCCGGAGGGCTGCCGGAGTGGAGAGGTGCTCAGCGCTCGCTGATGTCCTCGTAGTCGCGGGAGACCGCGCCGGTGTAGACCTGACGGGGACGACCGATGCGCGTCTCGGGATCGTTGATCATCTCGCGCCACTGGGCGATCCAGCCCGGGAGGCGACCGACGGAGAAGAGCACCGTGAACATGTTCGTCGGGAAGCCGAGCGCCTTGTAGATCAGGCCGGTGTAGAAGTCGACGTTCGGGTAGAGCTTGCGCTCGACGAAGTAGTCGTCAGCCAGCGCGATCTCCTCGAGCTGCATCGCGAGCTCGAGCAGCGGGTCGCCGCCGTTGCGGGCGAGCACCTCGTCGGCGGTCTTCTTGATGATCTTCGCGCGCGGATCGTAGTTCTTGTACACCCGGTGGCCGAAGCCCATGAGGCGCACGCCCTCTTCCTTGTTCTTCACGCGCTCCATGAACTTCTTCGGGCCGTCATCGGACGCCGCGATCGACTGGAGCATCTCGAGCACCGCCGAGTTCGCGCCGCCGTGCAGGGGTCCGGCCAGGGCGTTGATGCCCGCGGAGATCGACTGGAAGATGTTCGCCTGCGCCGAGCCGACGAGGCGGACCGTCGACGTCGAGCAGTTCTGCTCATGGTCGGCGTGGAGGATGAAGAGCTGATCCATCGCCTTGACCGCGAGCGGGTCCGGCTCGTAGGGCTCGGACGGCACGCCGAAGTTCACCCGCAGGAAGTTCTCCACGAGGCTGAGCGAGTTGTCCGGGTGGATGACGGGCAGGCCCATGTTCTTCCGGTGCGCGAGCGCCGCGATCGTCGGCATCTTCGCGAGCAGGCGGTAGGACGAGGTGTCGACCTGCTCCTCGTCAAAAACATCGAGGTCATCTTGGTAGAAAGTCGACAAAGCCGCGACAGCGGCTGAAACCATGGGCATCGGGTGCGCATCGTAGGGGAACGCACGGAAGAACCGACGCAGATCCTCGTGGACGATGGTGTGCTTGCGCAGACGCGAATCGAACGCATCGTACTGCTCCTGAGTGGGCAGTTCGCCGTGGATGAGGAGGTAGCAGACTTCGACGAAGTTCGACTTCTCCGCCAGCTGCTCGATCGGGTAGCCCCGGTACTGGAGCACGCCGGCGTTGCCGTCGATGTAGGTGATCGCCGAGGAGGTCGATGCCGTGTTGCCGAATCCCGGATCGTAGGTGACGGCGCCGGTCTCCTTGAGCAGAGAGCCGATGCGATATCCGTTGTTGCCCTCAGTGGCCGGCACTTCTGGCAGTGCCAGGTCCGTATCGGCAATCCTGAGATTCGCTTCGGTCGGCATATGTTCTCCTCACCGTCGACCCACCTCAAGAACTTCTTGAGGCGTCTTGCACAGTTCCCTCAAAGACTACCCACTCCCTGAGGATTCGAAAAATCACTGCACCCAGTGCATACTGACCGGTAACACGTCCTACCTGGTCAGACATGCCGCGGCCGGTCCAAATCAGAGCGGCTCCGCGGACCTCATTTCGCAGCGGCGAGAAGGCGCTCGGCAGCCGCGTCGATGCGCTCGTCGGTCGCCGTCAGCGAGACGCGCACGTGCGACGCCGCGGCGTCGCCGTAGAACGCGCCGGGCCCGGCGACGATTCCGAGATCGGCCAATGCACCGATCGACTCCCAGCCGTCGACACCGGCCGTGGCCCACAGATAGAGGCCGGCATCGGAGTCGTCGATGCGGAATCCGAAGGCCTCGAGCGCCGGACGCAGACGATCGCGCCGTGCGCGGTAGCGCTCTCTCTGTTCGACGACATGGTCGACATCGCGCAGTCCGGCGACCATCGCCGCCTGAATCGGCGCGGGCACGATCATGCCCGCATGCTTCCGCGTCTTCGTCAGATCGCCGATGAGCTCGGCGTCCCCGGCCACGAACGCGGCACGGTAGCCTGCGAGGTTCGACTGCTTCGACATCGAGTAGACGCTGAGCACACCGGAGTGGTCGCCCTCGGTGACCGACAGCACGCTCGGGGCCGGCTCGTCGGAGACCCAGTTGAGCAGTCCGTAGCACTCGTCGGAGGCGACGACGACTCCGGCTGCGCGGGCACGGCGGACCACCTCGGCGAGGGTGTCCCGGTCGAGGACAGCACCCGTGGGATTGCCGGGGGTGTTGAGCCAGAGGAGCCCGATGCCCTCGAGCGAGGCCCCGGCGAGGATCTCGGAGGCGTCGAGCCGGACGCAGTCGACGCCGGCGATCGTCGCCCCCATCTCATACGTCGGGTAGGCCGCGTGCGGGCAGGCCACGCTCAGACCCGCCTGCCGCAGGCCGAGCAGAGTCGGCAGCCACGCGACGAACTCCTTCGACCCGATGGTCGGGAGCACCTCGGTGGCGGGGTCGACGGTCACCCCGTGCCACGTGTCGTACCAGTCGGCGATCGCCGACCGCAGCTCATCGGTGCCGGTCGTCGTCGGGTAGCCGTGAGCATCGCCGGCCGCGGCCAGCGCGTCCTCGATGACCTGCGGGGTGGGGTCGACCGGCGTGCCGATCGAGAGATCGCAGACGCCGCCGGGATGCTCGGCAGCGCGGGCACGATAGGCCGCGAGCTTGTCCCACGGGTAGTCGGGCAGGTCGAGCCCGAGGCGACGCGTCACTCCTCGCCGTTCTGCGGCGGCAGGACGGAGATGATCGGGTGGTCCTTGCCGGTGTTGCCGAGCTTGGCGGCGCCTCCCGGTGAGCCGATGTCATCGAAGAATTCGACATTGGCCTTGTAGTACTCCGACCATTCCTCGGGAACGTCGTCCTCGTAGTAGATCGCCTCGACGGGGCAGACGGGCTCACAGGCTCCGCAGTCGACGCACTCGTCGGGGTGGATGTAGAGGGAGCGCTCCCCCTCGTAGATGCAGTCGACCGGGCATTCGTCGATGCAGGCCTTGTCCTTCACGTCGACGCAGGGCTGGGCGATGATGTACGTCACGGATTCGCGCTCCTCGGGAAACTGAAGTCGTTCTCTGCAGTCAACCATACGCCCTGCACACGTGCGCAGTCTCTCCGCGGGACTCGTGATCCTCGTTGCACTTTCCGTGGGCCCGGTCACGCAGGCGCGCGGGCCGGCGCCGTCTGCTCTAGGGTGGACTGAGGACTCAGCGAGCGAGAGAGGGGATTCCGTGGACGATCTGCAGCCCGGGAGGAGAGTCGTGGTGCGTTACTCGCTCGATCCCGGAGACAGTCATGCGACCTCCGATGCGCTCGGCGTCGTCACCGCAGCCGATGAGTCCCGCGTCGAGATCGACACGAAGCGCGGGCCCGTGCGCATCCTCCGCGACCAGATCCTCCTCGTCCACGAGGTGCCTCCCGCTCCCACCCGGTCGGGCCGCACGCATGAGATCGTCTCCGCTGTCGACCTGCGCCGGATCTCGGCGGCGGCCTGGCTGCCCGCCGATGTCTCGTGGCTCAACGCCGAGAACCTCCGCAACGAATCCCGCAGCGACGACGGCGACGACGTCGGCCTCCTGCAGAAGGGCTGGCTGCTGCGCAGCTCGGAGTCGGTGACCCGGCGGGCCAACAGCGCCCTGCCCGTCTCAGAGACGGGACTGAGCTGGGAGGACGGCCTCGACGCCGTCGAAGCGTGGTATGCCGCCAGGAACCGACCGCCGGTCGTCCAGATCTACTCCGCCGATGACTCCGCCGGCCTCGACCCCGTGTGCGCGGGCCTCGGCCCGCTGCTCTCGGACCGCGGGTACACCGCCTCGGAGACCGTGTATCTGCTCACCGGGTCCACCGCCGAGGCGGCCGGTGGTGCCGCCGGACCCGCCGAGGCGGCCGCTCCCGGCCTCGTCATCGACGTCACGGAGACCCCGAGTCCCCTGCACTACGCGGCGTGGACGAGTGAGCGCGACCCCGGCTCCGCCGAGGCCCTCCGGGCTCTCATCGAGGCCGACGATCCGTGCCAGTTCGTCACCGCCTGGGCGCAGCATCCTGACGGCTCGCAGACGATGGTCGCCACCTGCCGGGTCGTCGAGCGCAGCAAGTGGGGTGTCATCACCAACCTCGTCACGCGCCCCGACCTGCGTCGTCGCGGCGCCGGGCGCGCGGTCGTCCGGGCGGCCGCCGCGCTGCTCTCCCAGCGCGGGGTCCGCTCCTACCTCGTCGATGTCGAAGCGGGCAATACGGCTTCGCTCGAGCTCTTCGGCTCCCTCGGGGCGAGCGTGCGCCACCGGTACTGGTTCGCCGGCCGCGGCTGAGCCCGGACCGAAGCAGCTGAGCCCGGTCGAGCCGGCCTCGGGGTCACCCGCCTACTTGCACTCGACCTTGTTGACCGGGCGGTAGGTCGTGACGAAGGAGTCCTTCGTCGTCTTGCCCGTGGCGATCTCCTTCATCGTGCGGGTGATCTTGATCGACCAGCCCTCGCGCGGAGACTGCGGCTTGCACGAGGCTCCCGACTCCGTCTTCGTCGCCGGAGAGGTGAAGGCGTAGCGGCCGGAGGACTCGGAGGACACGTCGAGGGTCTTGACGCCGAAGACCTTCGCGTTCACCTTCCCGTCAGCCAGGTACATGTTGAGAACGACGGGCGTCTTCGACGTGTTCGTGAACTTGAGGTCGATCGACGAGAAGTCGAGCGTCGTCTCCCGGCCCTCGGGGTAGCGCGAGATGTAGCGCGAATGCGCCTGGTGCTCGTCGAGGGAGAAGCCGGCAAAGAACGCGGCGTTGAACAGCGTCGTCGACACCTGTGAGACTCCCCCGCCGAAGTCCTCCTTCATCTGCCCTTCCGAGATCACCCCGGCGGGCTTGTAGCCGTTGGCCGCGGTCCGCTGACCGAGGGTGTCGTTGAGGGAGAACTGCTCACCGGGCTGGAGCACGGTGCCCGAGACCTCCTTCGAGGCCACGCGGAGGTTGTTGTCGCGGTTCGGGTCGGAGTCGTAGGGAGTGCTGAACTCGGAGACGACCTGGGAGACGTCGGCCTTCTCCGCGTCCTCGGTCGTGAACTCGGGGTCGACGGAGGCCAGGGTCACCTCGGCGGCCGCGCTGTCTCCGTTGATGGCATCGGTGACGGCCTTCGAGAGGTCGTCGGCCTTGATGCCGATGCCGGTCTCCGATGCGACGACCTTCGGCTTGCCGTCGACGATCTCGTACGTCGCGTCCTTCGCGGGGCGGCCGATCTCCGTGTTCTCATCGAGCGTCTGCTTCTGCAGCTTCTTCGCGTCGAACTCAGGCACGAGGGCGGAGTCCTTCGGAACGAAGCTCAGGGTGTCCGCGATCGTCTCGGGTGCGATCGTCAGGTCTCCGCCCTTGACGTCGGAGTCGGCGTCCTTGCCGGGCACAGCCTTGACCGTGACGTCTCCGGCGACGGCGTCGGTCGCGAATCCCTTGGCGACCTCGTCGGCCTCCGCTGTCGTGATGTCGGGGTCCTCGTTCGTCGCCTCGACCGCCAGCGGCCCGTCCTTCTGCAGCCATTCCGAGGTGATCGCCGTGCGGATCGCCTCGGGTTCGACGGTCTGTCCGACGACACCGTCCTTGACCGTCGGGGTCGTCTTGTCATAGGTGAGCTCAGCATTGGCCGGGTCGACCTTGAGTGCCTGGGCGGCATCCTTGCCGGCCGGGTCGAAGGCCGCGTCGTCGACGGCGATGACCGGTGCCACGGTGTTGTCCCCGAAGAGCCGGTCCCAGAGGATCGTGGGATCGAGCGTGAACCCGGTGACCCTGGCGACCGTGGCGTCGACATCGACGCTCAGCCCCGCGTCCGCAGGGTTGAGCGTCGCCGTCGACTCGCCCGCGGTGAGCTCGATGTCCTGCTTGACCGGGTCGGCGAGGGCGTCCTCGAGGGCAGCGCTCGCATCACTCGCGCTCTTGCCGCCGATGTCGACCCCGGCCACGGTGGTGCCGGGAGCGACGATGCGGCCGCTGAAGAGCCCGAGGAGGAGGTAGACCACGGCGAGGCCGAGCACGACGAACAGGGCGATGAGCCAAGGGCGGCGGCTGCGTCGCTTCTGGGTTTCGGCACCGGATTCGGGGGTGCCGCCGGAGAGGGTGGGAGTGGACATCAGTCTTCCAACTTCAGCGTGGGCGTCCCGCGCGGTGCTTCTCCCGCCCCATCACAGGGGTGAAGGCGAAGACCGCGGCGACGATCATGGGGCCAAGCAGCCAGACAACTGACCGCAGGGTGCCCGTGACGATGGTGTCGGCACCCGGCAGCCACTGCGGCTGACCGAGGATATACGAGAGGAGAGCGATGACGATCGCAGCGACGAGCATCGGCCCGGTGCTGCGGTACATCGTCTTGAGGTGCCAGAGTCCGGCGACCGCCATGAGCAGTGCCAGGGCCAGTCCCCAGGGAAGGATGACCGGTTGCTCGCCGAGGCGGACGACCGAGACATTGAGGTGCTGGAGTCCGCCGAGGAAGCCGATGAGCAGCCCGAGCAGCACCGCGTGGATGAACGCGAGGACACCGGGCTTCTTCGGTTCCCGACGGCGCCGGCGACCGGCGAGGGCGTTCTCGTCCTCGATGGCTTCGAGGTCGAGCCCGGCGAGCACGTGCGCAGCGGGTCCCGCCTGCACCGTCTCGGCGGGGATCGGCGTGCCCGCACCGATCGAGTAGTACTCGTGGTCGGCAAGCTTCGTGCCCACGCCGTTGGACAGCGCATAGAAGTCGCCGTCGACGCTGACCTGCGTGCGATGGGCCGACAGCGCCGCCCGCTGCGCCGGCCGAGAGCGTGTGACGTCCTGGGCCACGGCGATCGGCCCGCTCGGAGCCTTCGTCGGAATCGCCTGCGCAGGCGCGAACCCGGACTCGGCGAATCCGGGCTGAGCAGGATCGAAGGACGCGCGAGCCACCTCGGAGGGCACCTCGACGAAGAGGAGGCGACCCGTCGTCCACGTCGCCGCCTCGACGGCGGCCACGGTCGCATCGTGGACGCGGACGTGGTCCGGGTGGCCGTAGCCGCCGTTGGCCGCATACGTGATGACGGCGTGCGGGCGGACCTCGTCGATGACGGCCGCGATGTAGCCGGCGACGTCAGCGACCGGTGCCGCGCAGAGCGCCCCCGCGGGCATCGTCGGGGCGGGAACGGCGTGGCCGTCGCTCCCCCAGGCCATCCCCGAATCCTCGAAGCGGCGCTCGGGCCGGGTCGCCGCACCGCCTCGGCGAGTGCCGAGGAACCGGTGGTCGGTGACGCCGAGCGCGCGCATCGCCGCCGCGATCTCCGTCTCCCGCACCTCGGCGAGGCCGGCCCGATCGCCTTCGAGACTGCGGAGTTCGGGCGGGATGACCTCTCCGCCCTCTCCGCGGGTGGCGGTCAGCACTGTCACCTGGTCGCCCTCGGCGACCAGTTCGGCGATCGTGCCCCCTGTCGCGATCGTCTCATCATCGGGATGAGCGTGCACGAAGAGGATGCGCGGGGTGACACTCATGCGTTCTGGCGGCGCAGCTTCGCGTAGTTCTTCGCGCGTTCCTTCTGGTCGAGTTCGACCTTGCGGATGCGCACGGCGCTCGGGGTGACCTCGACGCATTCGTCCTCGCGGGCGAATTCGAGGCTCTCCTCGAGGGTGAGCTTGCGCGGCGGGACGAGGTTCTCGAAGGAGTCCGCCGAAGCCGAGCGCATGTTCGTCAGCTTCTTCTCCTTCGTGATGTTGACGTCCATGTCGTCGGCGCGCGAGTTCTCGCCGACGATCTGGCCCTCGTAGACCTCGGAGGTCGGCTGGACGAAGAACGAGCCGCGCTCCTGGAGGTTGATCATCGCGTACGGGGTGACGGCCCCGGCACGGTCGGCCACGAGCGAGCCGTTCGTGCGGAACTCGATGTGCCCGGCCCACGGACCGTATCCGGCGGAGATCGAGTTCGCGATGCCGGTGCCGCGGGTCTCGGTGAGGAACCGCGTGCGGAAGCCGATGAGACCGCGCGCGGGGACGGTGAACTCCATGCGCACCCAGCCGGTGCCGTGGTTCGTCATCGTCGACATGACGCCCTTGCGGCTGGCCATGAGCTGGGTGACGGCGCCGAGGTAGTCCTCCGGAACGTCGATCGTGAGGTCCTCGAAGGGTTCGTGGATCTTGCCGTCGACGGTCTTCGTCACGACCTGCGGCTTGCCGACGGTGAGTTCGAAGCCCTCGCGGCGCATCTGCTCGACGAGGATGGCCAGCGCGAGCTCGCCGCGGCCCTGAACCTCCCACGCGTCGGGACGCTCGGTGGGCAGCACCTTGAGGCTGACGTTGCCGACGAGCTCGGCGTCGAGGCGGTCCTTGACCATGCGGGCGGTGACCTTCGTGCCCTTCTCGCGACCGGCCAGCGGCGAGGTGTTGATGCCGATGGTCATCGAGATCGCGGGATCGTCGATGACGATCGCCGGCATCGGCTTCGGGTTGTCGATGTCGGTGAGCGTGTCGCCGATCATGATGTCGGGGATGCCGGCGACGGCAACGATGTCACCGGCGGAGGCCTCGGTGGCGGGCACCCGGTCGAGACCCTGGGTCTCGAGGAGTTCGGTGATCTTCACCGAGCTGATCGCGTCGCCGCGGGCCCAGGCGACCTGCTGGCCCTTCTTCAGCGTGCCGCCGAAGATGCGCAGGAGGGCGAGACGGCCGAGGAACGGCGAGGCGTCGAGGTTCGTCACGTGCGCCTGGAGGATGCCGTCGGCGTTGATCTCCGGGGCCGGGATCGTCTCGATGATCGTCTTGAACAGCGGCTCGAGGTCCGGGTTGTCCGGGGCCTCACCGTCGGCGGGCTGGTCGAGCGAGGCGGCGCCGACCTTCGCGGCGGCGAAGACGACGGGCACGTCGAGGACGGAGTCGACGTCGAGGTCGGGGACCTCGTCGGCGAGGTCGGAGGCGAGTCCGAGGAGAAGATCCTGGGAGTCCTCGACGACGCCGTCGATGCGGGCATCGGCGCGGTCGGTCTTGTTGATGACGAGGATGACCGGCAGCTTCGCGGCCAGTGCCTTGCGGAGGACGAAGCGCGTCTGCGGCAGCGGTCCTTCGGAGGCGTCGACGAGGAGGACGACGCCGTCGACCATCGACAGGCCGCGTTCGACCTCACCGCCGAAGTCGGCGTGGCCCGGGGTGTCGATGACGTTGATGACGATCGGCTCGTCGCCGGCCGAGGGGCCGTTGTAGAGCACCGAGGTGTTCTTCGCGAGGATCGTGATCCCCTTCTCCCGCTCGAGGTCGCCGGAGTCCATCACGCGTTCGGCGAAGTCACCGTGCTCGTTGAACACACCGGTCTGCCGGAGCATGGCGTCGACCAGAGTGGTCTTGCCGTGGTCGACGTGGGCAACGATTGCCACGTTGCGGCGGTTTTCCCGGCGCATGGGAGCTTCAGTCATCAATAGCCTTTTGACGGTAGGGAGAACGGTCCGGTACGGACCCGACACTCAATTATACGCACCACCGCCCTTCCCCATTCACAGGTCGGTGACAGCAGCGGGCAAGGCGGGTGCCGGCACCTGCCGACATCGCCGCAGACGACAGCGAGGCGGATCCTCAGCGACATCGAAGTTCGACATCACGTCGGATCCGCCTCACCGGCACCGAGGTGGTCGCCCTTACGCGTCCATCGTCGCTTCGAGCACCGCGTCCCTGGCCTCGCGGCGCTTGCGCTGCTCCTTGGGATCCGGAACCGGAACTGCGGAGAGCAGACGCTGCGTGTACGGGTGGACGGGGTTGGCGACGACCTGTGAGCTCTGTCCGATCTCGACGAGGTAGCCGTGGCGCATCACCGCGATGCGCGAGGCGATGCGTTCGACGACGGCGAGGTCGTGGCTGATGAACAGGCACGCGAACCCGTAGAGCGCCTGCAGGCTCTCGAAGAGGTCGAGGACCTTCGCCTGCACCGAGACGTCGAGGGCCGAGGTCGGCTCATCGGCGATGAGCAGCTTGGGCCGCAGGCTCAGCGCCCTGGCGATGCCGATGCGCTGACGCTGACCGCCCGAGAGCTCGTGCGGGTAGCGGTTGCGCATCGTCGTCGGCAGCTCCACGGCGTGGAGGAGCTCTTCGACCTTCTTGTTGAGCGCCGGCCCCTTCATCCCCTCGTGGAGGTAGAGCGGCTCGCCGATCGACTCGCCGACGGGCAGACGCGGGTTGAGCGAGGAGCCGGGATCCTGGAACACGATCCCGACCTCTTTGCGCAGTGGCCGCAGCTGCTTGTTCGACAGACCCTTGATGCTCTTTCCACCCACGAGCATGTCGCCCTCGACCGTGGGCAGGAGTCCGAGGGCGGCACGGCCGATCGTCGTCTTGCCCGACCCGGACTCGCCGACGAGGCCGACAACCTCTCCGGGAGCGATCGAGAGATTGATGTGGTGGGCGGCCCGGAAGGCCTTCTTCCGCCCGAGCGCCGGGTACTCGATGGCGACGTCGCGCAGCTGGAGGGCAGAGGGCTTCGAGAAGTCCGCCTGCGACCCCGGATGATAGTACGTCTCCGTCGAGTCCATCTCGATCTGCGGGTGGTCGGCCTCACCGGTCGAGGCGGGCGTGGCTTCGGCGTCATCATCGGCCAGCGATCCCGCCGCGAGGTCGTCGCCTGCGGACTCGTCCGCTTCGGCCTCCTCGAGATCGTGGAGCGCGACCTCGACGTCCCCCAGATCCGCGCCGAAGGCCTCTCCCTCGATCTCGGTGCCGAGGTGGGGCACCGCCTCGAGGAGCTGCTTCGTGTACGGATGCTGCGGGTTGTAGAAGATCTCATCGGCGGTGCCCGACTCGACGACCTTGCCCGCCCGCATAACGATGATGCGGTCGGCCATGTCCGCCACCACGCCCATGTCGTGCGTGATGAGGATGATGCCGGCGTCGAGCTTCGACTTGAGCTCGCGCATGAGCTTGAGGATCTCGGCCTGCACCGTGACGTCGAGCGCTGTCGTCGGCTCATCGGCGATGAGCAGCTTCGGCTGGCACGCCAGCGCCTGCGCGATCATGATGCGCTGCCGCTGACCGCCCGAGAGCTGGTGTGGGAACGAGTGGAACCGCTCCTCGGGATCGGGGATCTCGACGAGACGCATGAGCTCGAGAGCGCGCTCCTTCGCCTCCTTCGGACCCATGTTCATGTGCACGCGCAGCGTCTCGACGATCTGGAAGCCTGCCGTGTAGACCGGGTTGAGCGCGGTCATCGGCTCCTGGAAGATCACCGAGATGTCGTTGCCGCGGATGTGCTGCATGCGCTCCTGGGGCAGTCCGATGAGCTCCGTGTCGCCGAGCTTCGCCGAGCCCGTGGCCCGACCGTTGGACGGCAGCAGACCGAGCAGGGACATGCTCGACTGCGACTTGCCCGACCCTGACTCACCGACGATCGCGAGCACTTCGCCCGCGTTGACCGTGTAGGTCAGGCCTTCGGCCGCCATCCACCATTCGTCGCTGACCCAGAAGTTCACTCCCAGGTCCGTGACGTCGAGGATCGGTGACTTCGCCGAGGCGGTCGCCTCCGCTGTGGTCTGTGCGGTCATCACTTGTCCCCCTTCTTCGCCATGCGCTCGGCCTTCTTCATCTTCCGCCAGCTCGGGATCGTCTTCATCCGCGGGTCGAACGCGTCGCGCAGACCGTCGCCGATGAAGTTCACGCAGAGCGCGATGATGATGATGAAGAAGCCGGGCCACCAGAACAGCCACGGACGCGTGGCGAACGAGGTCTGGTACTCGCTGATGAGCTGACCGAGCGAGATGTCAGGCGGTGCGATGCCGAAGCCGAGGAAGCTCAGCGAGGCCTCGAGGACGATCGCCTGGCTCATCAGCAGCGTCGTGTTGACGATGATGACACCCATCGCGTTCGGGAGCATGTGCTTGAACATGATCCGGAAGTCGCTCGCTCCTGCCACTCGCGCCGAGTCGACGAATTCGCGTTCGCGCAGCGAGAGGAAGTCACCGCGGACGAGTCGAGCGAGCCCGGTCCAGAGGATCGCACCGAGGACGAGCCCGAGCATCGCACCGCCGGTGCCCGAGACGAGCTTGCCGAGGATCGCGCCGACGACGATGACGGGCAGGATGATGAAGCCGTCGGTGATGCGCATGAGCACCGAATCGACCCAGCCGCGGTAGTAGCCGGCCAGCGCCCCGACGATCGTGCCGATGATCAGAGCCACCACACCGATGATGACCATGACCATGATCGAGATCTGGGTGCCCTTCATCACGCGGGCGAAGTTGTCGCGGCCGATCTCGTCCTGACCGAACGGATGCTCGCCGGGTGAGAAGAAGTTCGACAGCGTCCACGTCGGTGCGCCGCCGGGGTTGACCACCGGGCCTGATGCCGTGTGGTTGAAGATCCACCAACCGGGGATCGGACCGATGCCCTGGGCCGTGTAGGCGAAGATCGTCACGAGGATGAGGACGATGAGCCCTGCCATCGCGCCCTTGTGGCGGATGAACTTGCGGAAGACGATCTTTCCTTGGGAAAGACCTTCTGTCTCCTTCGTTTCGATCGCGTTCTCGCCGACGGGGTCGAGGCCCGTCTCCGTGTCTTGGTTCTTGTTGTCGATGCTCATGCGTTCACTCGGATTCTCGGGTCGAGGACGGCGTAGAGGAAGTCCGCGACCAGGTTGGCGATGATGGCGAGGATGCCCGTGATGAGGATGTAGGCCATGATCGGATCGAGCTCGGACTGTCGCATCGAGTCGATGAAGAGCTTGCCCATGCCGTTCCAGCCGAAGATCGTCTCTGTGATCACCGCACCGCCGATCATTGTGATGATGTCGACGGGGATGATCGACGCCAACGGAAGCAGCGCATTGCGCAGCGCATGCCGCATGATCACCGTGCGCTCATTGAGGCCCTTGGCTCGCGCCGTGCGGATGTAGTCCTGACCCATGACCTCGAGCATCGATCCGCGGGTGTACCGCGTGTACGACGCGAAGGAGATGAGGACGAGGGCGATCGACGGCAGCAGGAGGTGGGTGAACGTGTCGAGGTTCGTGATCCAGAAATCGCCATTGACGTTCGGTGCCGAGGCACCGATCGTCGCGATCGGGCGATTGTTGATTGCGGGACTGCTCGAGTACTCCGACCACCCCTGCAGCACACGGTCGGCGAAGATCGTCACCGCGATGATGACCGCAGTGAAGACGGTCGTGCGCGCGGTGTCCCACGGATCGGGTCCACGGAACGCGAGGCCGACGCCGATCGCCACGCCGATCGTGACGATGAACAGGCCGAGCATCCACAGCCAGTTCATCTCCTGGTAGTAGAAGAGGTACTGGAGCGGCATGTAGAGGAGCGCTCCGATGACGGCGATCGTCAGCGAGGCGTAGAGCACGCGCTTGTTCTTCAGGCCGGTCGAGAGGAAGGTCATGACGATCGCGGCGCCGACGCCGATGAGGACGACTCCGACGACGCCGATCGTCGGCTGCTGGAGCCAGCCGCTCGCCAGGATGTAGTAGATCGTCCCGAAGGTGACGAGCGTCGCGGCGAGGAACGTGATGATCCGTCGCTTCTTGCCACCGCCGAGGGCGCCCATCCAGAAGAGACCCATCGCGATGCACGCGATGATGATCGGCCACCAGCTGGTCAAGGTCGGATCGTTGATGAAGTTGTTGATCTCGATGGCTCCGTACTGCTTGAGGAGCACCGCGACCCAGAAGACGGGCAGCGAGTAGAGGAGAAACGAGACGAAGGTGATGAAGTAGTCGAAGCCCGAGTACTGGCGGATCGCGGAGACCATGCCGACGGCGATGCCGAGGATGATCGCGACGATCGTCGAGGCTGTGATGAGCTTGATCGTATTGACGATCGCACCCTGGAGCAGGTAGGTGACTTCCTGACCGCTCTTCCAGGCGATTCCGAGGTCACACTGGCCGACGAGGCAGCCGCTCGCGCCGGCGAGCCACTTGAAGTAGCGGACGATCGCGGGCGTCTCGAGATCGAGGAGGCGAATGCGCGACTCGTAGAGCGCTTCGATGTTCGGGGACGTGCTCGAACGCAGGTCCCAGAAGAAGTCGAGGGCGACGTTGAGCAGAAGGTAGAGGACGAAGGTGACGACGAGCAGAACGAGCACTGTCGACAGCAGTCGCCTGAGAATGAACTTGATCATGGTGTGTCCGATTCAGTCTGTGCGAGCACGCCACTGTGGGGATCACTGTTGTGACCCCCACAGCAGCTGAGATGGTGAAAAGCCGTTCGCATCAGAAGCGAATCAGTTCTTCTCCCACTCCCAGTAGTTCCAGAACATCGTCGGCGACACCGACGTCGACTTCACGTTCTTCACCTTGTCGTTGTAGATCGTCAGCTCGGGGAACTGGAAGATCGGCGCACCGAACGCGTCCTCGGTGAGCTGCTTCTCCATGTCCGTGAGCAGCTGCTGCTGTTCGTCTTCCTTCGACACGAGAAGCTTATCGAGGATCTCGTCCATCTTCGGATTCGAGTAGCCGCCGTAGTTGTTCTGAGCCCCAGTGCGGAAGTTCGCATCGTTCTCAGTCACGCCGGTGCCCTCCGACTGCCATCCGAAGAGGGCGACATCGTAGGACTTATCACCGAGACGGGTGCCCCAGTTGACGTCGCCGACATCTTCGATCTTGAAGCCGGCCTGCTCGGCCGATTCCTTGATGAGTTGGAACTCCTGCTGACGTCGAGCGTTCGTATTGTCGTACATGATGCGCACAGTCGGATTGGAAACGCCGGCCTCTTCGAGGAGCTTCTTCGCCTCGTCGAGGTTGACCTGGCTGTAGGCGTCTATACCGTTCTCGGCGACGATGCCGTCGTACATCGGAGCGCCTGGCACCTGCGAGTACGAGTCGCGGGTGACCGCTTCTGGATTAAGCGGCTTGATGATCTTTTCGACGATGTCAGCACGCGGCACAGTGTGGAGGAACGCCTGGCGAACCTTCTTCGCCTTCTCTTCGTCGCCGCCGTTGGCTGCGGGGTCAAACGGACCGCCGTTGTCGAAGGTGAAGTCGACGTGCTCATAGGTCGCACCGTCGGCAGCATCGACAGTCACGCCGTCAATACCTTCGGCTGCGTCGAGGACATCAGCGGTCGCCTGGGGCTGGGTCATGTCGACCTCGCCGTTCTCGATTGCCTGGACCATGGCCATCGGATCACCGTTGTAGCGCACGGTGATGGTGTCGACCTTCGGTTCGACCGGACCCGAATAGTTCTCGTCGCGCTGGAGAGTGATGTACTGCCCCTCCTGGAAGTCCGTGATCTTGTACGGACCGTTGTGGACGAGCAGGTCCTCGTCGTCGGGCATCGAGGTGAAGTCGAACCCGGTGTTCCAGAAGTTCGAGATCTTCGAGAGCTTCTCCGTGTCCTTGTTCTTGATCGCATCGAGGATCTCCTGCTTGCCTGCAGCTGCGTCCTCGGTGCCGAGCGCCTTCTTCGCCACGATGTGCGCGGGCACGCCGACCCCGTCGGCGCCGGTGCCGAACTCCGTTGCCCAGTCCGCGTAGGGCTTCGAGTACGTGAACGTGATCTCCTTTCCGTCTTCGGAGACTTCTGGGAAGTCCTTGATGAGCGCGGAGCCCGCTGTCGCGGAATCGAAGTAGACGGTGCTCGCGTCGTTCTCCTTGACGGTGCCGTCGTCGTTGTTGTTCGACTCGACGGTGTTGAAGTTCGCCGAGGTGCCCGCCCAGGTCAGAGCGAGGTCCGCGGCGTCGACGGGCGTGCCGTCGGACCACTTGGCAGTGTCGTTGAAGGTGTACTTGACCTTGAGCGGATCGTCGGAGACCTTCTCGACCGAACCGAGGGCGCCGTCCTGGACCTCGAGCTTGTCATCGTAGTACCCGAAGTTGTCATTCATCATGTAGGTGAGAATGGCGTTCGAGGTGGCATTGCCGTTGGCCGTCAGAGTGTTCATCGACCGGAACGACTCGTTCCAGCCGATGTTGAGAATCGAGTTGTCCGAGGCCTGGTCGTCGTTACCGCCACCGGGAGGGGTGCAGGCAGAAAGCACCATTGCTGCTGCGGCAACTGAGGCTCCGGCTGCGAGGAAGCGCTTGTTCACGTTCTCTCCTTGTTGTTCTCTGGGCTCGCGCCCATCGTGCCCGCATCCCGGTTTCGGGATGCGTTCCGACCACTCCTCCCGCCATCGGGAGTGTGACCGCGTTCATGTTTTCACATGGATTGCCTCAAAGTTAATTCACTGGTCTCTGTGACTGAGTCCACATTCTGAGCAGTTTGAGGAATCGTTACCGTTTCGAGACACAGCTCACATCCATCGAATTGAAAGTCTCAATGGATAGGATGTTCAGATGGCTGACAGTGAGATGACACCCGGTGAGACCCGAATTGTGAGAACCACGGGATCGACGGTGCTCTTCGGTCTCATCGCGATCATCGCCGTCATCGGCGTCGGCTCGATCGTCGTCGGTGACTTTACTCTGCGTGGCTTGGCGATCGCAGGGATTCCCGTGCTCCTCTTCATCGGCGCGTGGATGCTCTACCGGTTCCCCCGGGTCGAGCTGCGGCCCCGGGACATCGTGCTCGTCAACCCGCTCAAGACCGTGACGGTGCCGTGGAATCTCGTCGACGGCTTCGACACGCACTTCGGCCTCGGCGTCGAGACGCGTGAGAAGACATTCTCCTCATGGCCGCTCGCCGGTCGCGGGAAGAAGATGGAGAAGGATGCCGCCGGCGCGCGGCGCCTCGTCGACAACCCGAACCCCGCCGTCGACGGTGTGCTCGATCACTTCCGCGGGCTCGGCGACGAGCAGCTGTCGAACCCGCGGGGAGAGCGCACGATCACCGAGCGCTGGAACGTCGAGGTCATCATCGTCCTCGCCGTCGCGATCGGGTGGGCGATCATCGGCTTCACCGCCGTCCCCAGCTGGTGATGTTGATCGGCCCTCAGGCACCGTTGCCGGAGACCGTCACCACCCGCGCTCGCGCCACTGACCCAGTTGACCGCGCTCGGCTCCGAGCGTCGTCGGTGCGCCGTGGCCGGGCAGCACCTGCGTGTCATCGGGCAGCTGCTCGAAGACCCTCTCCTCGAGATCGTCCATGAGCGAGGTGAAGTCCTCGGGACTCCACGTCTTTCCCGGGCCGCCGGGGAAGAGCGAGTCCCCAGAGAAGAGGATCGACTGTCCGCCGTCGAGGAGCAGCAGCGCGATCGATCCCGGGGTGTGCCCGCGCAGCGCGATCGCCTGAAGGACGAATCCCCCGAAATCCCCGACATCGAGATGATCGACGGTGTGGGCGATCTCGACGCCTTCGGCCTCGGTGATCGCCTCGGCGTCGGCGGCACCGGCGATCGTCATGGCGTCCGGGTGCCGCGTCGCTGCTTCCGGCAGCGCCCGGATATGGTCCCAGTGCCGGTGCGTCGTGATGATCGCCTGCAGGCTCGGCTCGGCGCTCGTGTCCTCGGCTCCCGCTGCCAGCAGGCTCTCGATCGCCTCGATGTCGTCGGCGGCGTCGATGAGGACCTGTGCCCCGGTCTCCTTCGCAGTGATGAGATAGACGTTGTTCTCCATCTCGGAGACGGAGATCCATCGGATGACGACGTGTTCGGTCTCGATCGTGTTCACCATTTTCCCCTCACGTACTGTGCTGGATACGGTCCCGGCTCGACGCCGAGCTCATGGGCCGCCCGCTGCGGCCACGCCGGTTCGCGCAGCGCCACCCTGGCGAGCAGGATCGCGTCAGCCTGCCCCGAGGCGAGGATCGTCTCGGCCTGCTCGGGTTCGGTGATGAGACCGACGGTCGCCGTCGTCGCCCCGGCGTCGCGGATCGCCGCTGACAGCGGCACCTGGTAGCCGGGTCCGACGGGCACCTTGACGGGGAAGTTCCCGCCCGAGGACACGTCGATGACGTCGACCCCGCGGGCGTCGAGCTCACGGGAGACCTCGACCGCCTCGGCGATGTCGAAGCCGTTCTCCACCCACTCGCTCGCCGAGAGCCGGACGAACACGGGCACGTCCTCCCCCACGGCCTCGCGCACGGCGTCATAGGTCTCGTAGAGGATCCGGGCGCGACCGGCGAGGTCGCCGCCGTAGCCGTCGGTGCGCTGGTTCGACAGGGGCGAGAGGAACGAGTGGAGCAGGTAGCCGTGGGCGGCGTGGAGTTCGACGAGGTCGAAGCCGACGTCGATCGCCCGGCGCGCAGCCGTCGCGAAGGCGGCGACCACCTCGGCGATGTCGGCCTCCGTCATCTCTGTCGGCTCGGTGTAACCGGGATAGGCGATCGGGCTCGCGCCCAGCGGCTGCCATCCGCCCTCGGCAGCGGGCACCGTGCCGCGCGGGTTGCCGTCGAAGGGGCGGTACGTGCTCGCCTTCCGGCCCGCATGCGCAAGCTGCATGCCGATCGGAGTGCCCTGTGAGTGGACGAAGTCGACGACGGGCTTCCACGCCTCGGCGTGCGCGTCACTCCAGATGCCGGCGTCCTGCGGGGAGATCCTGCCCTCGGAGAGGACAGCTGCGGCCTCGGTGAGGATGAGACCGAATCCGCCGGTCGCCCGCGCGCCGAGGTGGACGAGGTGCCATGTGCCGGGCATGCCGTCCTCTTTCTCGCACGAGTACTGGCACATGGGCGCGAGCCAGATCCGGTTGTCGACGGTCAGTCCGCGCAGAGTCATCGGGGTGAAGAGTTCAGCCATGGGCACCAGTCTGCCTCAATGGTGCTTGTCCTCACAGCATGATGTTGAACACCGGGACGGCAAGCAGGTAGACGGTGGCGGTGATGAGGACGATGCCGATGAGGTTGAGCCAGATGCCGCCCTTGACCATCTGCCCGATCGTCACATAGCCCGAGCCGTAGGCGACGGCGTTGGGCGGGGTCGCCACCGGGAGCATGAACGCGCATGTCGCGGCCAGCGCCACCGGGATCGTGAGGATGAGCGGGTCGAGCTGGAGGCCGAGGGCGACACCGCCGACGACAGGGATGAAGGTCGCCGCGGTCGCGGTGTTCGACGTCAGCTCCGTGAGGAAGAGGATGAGCGCGGCGAGGATCGCGACGATGAGGATGAGCGGCAGCGCGCCGAGACCGGCCGAGACCTCGCCGATCCACTCGGTGAGTCCCGAGGACGAGAACTGCGAGGAGAGTGCGAGACCGCCGCCGAAGAGGAGGAGGACGCCCCACGGCAGCTTCTCCGCGGTCTCCCAGTCGAGGAGGCGGACGCCGCGGTGGGCGCCGCCGGGGATGAGGAAGAGGAGGAGGCCGATGACCATCGCGATGCCCTCGTCGCTGATCGGCGGGTCCTCGAAGATCAGCGGGATCGAGATCCAGCTGACCGCGGCGAGGATGAACATCCCGAGGACGAGCTTCTCGCCCGTCGACATCGGCCCGAGCTTGGCCATCTCCTCACGAATGAGTTCGCGGCCACCGGGGATCTCGTCGATCTCGGGCTTGAAGAGCACCTTGACGAGGAGGAACCATGCGATCGCCATCATGACGACAGCCAAGGGCACGCCGACGAGCATCCACTGGCCGAAGCCGATCGAGATGTCGTGGTTGTCCTTGAGGTAGGCGACGAGGAACGTGTTGGGCGGGGTGCCGATGATCGTGCCGAGCGAGCCGATCGACGCGGCATAGGCGATGCCGAGCATGAGCGCGGTGCCGAAGTTCGACTTCACGGCGTGGCCGATGCCGACCTCGCCGGTGCCGCCGTCTCCCCCGGAGCCGTCCGTGCTGCCGCCGGCCGAGGCGGTGGCGGCGTCAGCGGATCCACGGTCGCCGGGGACCGCCTCGGTGCCCGTTGTCCCTGTCACCATCGCCGAGCCGACGACCTTCGCGACGATCATGAGCACGGAGATGCCGATCGGCAGCATCATCACCGCGGTCGCCGTGTTCGAGACCCACATCGACATGAAGCCGGTGGCGATCATGAAGCCGGCGATCATCGGCCCCGGCTTGTTGCCCATGAGGCTGAGCGTGAAGAGGGCGATGCGCCGGTGGAGGTTCCACCGCTGCATCGCCAGGGCGATGAGGAACCCGCCGAGGAAGAGGAAGATGATCGGATTGCCGTAGGAGGCGCCGACATCGGCCATCTCCACCTCGGCGCCGAAGACGGGGAACGCGACAAGCGGCACGAGGGAGGTCGCGGGGATCGGCAGGGCCTCGGTCATCCACCACACGGCCATGAGGACGGCGACGGCGGCGGTGAGCTTCGCGTTGTGCTCGACGGTGTCGGGCATGATCGCGTAGACGAGGGTGCAGAGGATGAGGCCGAGGAGGAAGCCCGTCCACCGCACCCGCACCGTCCGCAGCGGGAAGCCGGGGGCGCGCTCCCCCGGTGACTGCTCGGCGATCTCAGTCGACTGCGGCGACGGGGTGTCGTTCACGGTGAGCTCCTCTATGAGCTGGCGGGCTGGGCCTGTGTCTCCACCCTAACGACAATGACGACAGTTGTCTTCGACCGCGAGGTCACGGCCCGGGCACGATCAGGGTCATCCCTCCGGCCCAGTAGGGGCCGTCTGGGCTGGTCAGGGCTGTCGGCGCAGTCGCAGGTGTCGGCACGGCCGCTGCCCGCGCCTCTCCGCCGCCCGCGTCAGCACGGCCGCTGGCGGCGCCCCTTCAGAGACGCGGCCGCTGGCGGCGCCCCTTCAGAGACCGGCGATGAACGAGTGGATGCGGTCGGCGACGAACTCGGGATGCTCGGCCATGAGGAGATGGGCCGAATCGGGGATGACGGCGAGCTCCGACCCCTCGACGGCGTCGCGCATCTTCCCCATCTCCTCCGGGGTGCAGCCGGGGTCCTGGCTGCCGGCCATGAAGAGGGTGGGCGTCGTGATCCCGCCGAGCTTGCCCTCGAGGTCGTAGAGTGCGAGCGCCCGGCAGCACGCGATGTAGGCGGCATCGTCGACGGTCGCGAGGTCGGTGAGGATCGCCGGCCCGGTCGCGATGTCCTCCTCGAGGAAGCCGGCGGCGAACCAGCGGTCGGCGGTGTCGGGCAGCAGGGATGCGGTTCCGTCGTTCTCGACCTCGGTGATGCGTTCGGCCCACGAGACGTCGGTGCCGAACTTCGGCGCCGTCGCACACGCGATGAGCCCGGTGAGCTTGTGCGCGTGTTCGAGGGCGAGCGTGAGCCCGATGCCGCCGGAGATCGAGGCGCCGCAGTAGGTGAACGACTCGACGCCCTTGTCCTCGAGCGAGGTGACGAGACCCGCGGCGAGATCGGAGATCGTGAAGTCGCGGCTCAGCTCCTCCTGCGACACCGGGTACGTGTGACCCGGCAGATCGGAGAGGTAGATCTGGTGGTCGTCGACGAGGCGGGAGGCCACAGCCGCCCACAGCGGAGTCCGGGTGCCCAGCGCATCGCCGAAGACGAGCGCGGGAGATCCGGGATTGTCATTGAAGGCGTGAAGGGCGATGCGCATGAGGGCTCCTCATCGTCGGAATCGGGATCGGCAGACGGTGCGGACAGCGGCTGCATCGGACAGCGGCTGTGTCGGACAGCGGCGGGAGGGTCTCTACGCCAACAGCCTACCGCCGGAGTAGGTGAGGTAACAGCGCGGACACAGCGATTCGTAGGTCACGGCGTTGCCGTCGATGGCGACCTGATCGCCGTCGAAGATGAACTCCCCGTCGACGAGGCGGCCGTTGAACATCGCCTTGCGACCGCAGCGGCAGATCGTCTTGAGCTCTTCGAGGGTGTGGGCGATCTCGAGGAGGCGGGCCGATCCCGGGAACGCCCGGGTGCGGAAGTCGGTGCGGATGCCGTAGCACATCACCGGCACGTCCTGCTCCGTGGCGACGCGCATGAGCGAGTCGATCTGCTCGGGTTCGAGGAACTGCGCCTCGTCGATGAGCAGGCACGCGACGGGCGCTTTGGGGGTGTCGATCGATTCCAGGAGCGCATCGTGGTCGACGTAGTCGGCGTGCTCGGCGTAGATCGTCTCGACGTCGGCGCCGGCGGGGACGAGGAAGTCGACGGTGCGGGTGACGCCGAGGCGGGAGACGATCTCATCGGCGCCCTTCGTGTCGATGTCGGGCTTCGCGAGCAGCACGCGCTGCCCGCGCTCCTCGTAGTTGAAGGCCGCCTGGAGCAGAGCCGTCGACTTGCCGGAGTTCATCGCACCGTACCGGAAGTAGAGCTTCGCCACCCGTGTCCTCTCTCGCTGTCCATCACTCGTCTGCGCGCCGGGACGCTACTCTACCGCCGAGCCGACGCGAACGCTGAGCCGAGGGCCAACGGCGGCAAAAGGTAGGATGGTGAGGTCAAACCCCACGACAATTCGGAGCAGTCCATCATTATGGCCAAAATCATCTACACACGCACCGATGAAGCGCCGCTTCTGGCGACCTACTCACTCAAGCCGATCATCGAAGCCTTCGCCACCTCGGCGGGCGTCGATGTCGAGACGAGGGACATCTCCCTCGCCGCCCGTGTGCTCGCTCAGTTCTCCGACCGCCTCCCGGCCGACCAGCAGGTCGCCGATGCGCTCACCGAGCTCGGCGACCTCGCCAAGACTCCGGACGCGAACATCATCAAGCTCCCGAACATCTCCGCCTCCGTTCCGCAGCTCAAGGCCACGATCGCCGAGCTGCAGTCGCAGGGCTACGACCTCCCCGACTACCCGGAGGAGCCCGAGACCGACGCGGACAAGGACGTCAAGGCCCGCTACGACAAGGTCAAGGGGTCAGCGGTCAACCCGGTCCTCCGTGAGGGCAACTCCGACCGGCGCGCGCCGGAGGCCGTGAAGAACTACGCGAAGAAGCACCCGCATTCGATGGGCGAATGGTCGAAGGATTCGCAGACGAACGTCGCGACGATGGACGCCGATGACTTCCGCGCCAACGAGCAGTCCGTCGTCATCCCCGCCGATGACACCCTGCGGATCGTCCTGCGCACTGCCTCCGGTGAGGAGAAGGTCCTCAAGGAGTCCCTCCCGGTGCTGGCCGGCGAGGTCGTCGATGCGACGAAGATGAACGTCGCCGCCCTCGACGAGTTCCTCCGCGCCCAGATCCAGCGCGCGAAGGACGAGGGCATCCTCTTCTCCGTCCACCTCAAGGCGACGATGATGAAGGTCTCCGACCCCATCCTCTTCGGCCATGTCATCGAGGCGTTCTTCCCCGAGGTCTTCGCGACCTACGGTGAGGCCCTCGCCGAGGCGGGGCTGACCCCGGACAACGGACTCGCCGCGATCCTCGACGGACTCGACGAGCTGCCCGCCGAGGTCGCCGAGGGCGTGCGCGCCGGCATCGAGAAGGGCCTGGCCGAAGGCCCGGCGCTGGCGATGGTCAACTCGCACAAGGGCGTGACGAATCTCCACGTCCCCTCCGACGTCATCGTCGATGCCTCGATGCCCGCGATGATCCGCGTCGGCGGCAAGATGTGGGACAAGGACGATCAGACGCAGGACACGCTGGCCGTCATCCCCGACTCCTCGTACGCCGGGGTCTACCAGACCGTCATCGACGACTGCCGGATCAACGGCGCGTACGACCCGACGACGATGGGCACCGTGCCCAACGTCGGGCTGATGGCGCAGAAGGCCGAGGAGTACGGCAGCCACGACAAGACCTTCGAGATCGCCGAAGCCGGCGTCGTCGAGGTCGTCGATTCCGCCGGTGAGGTGCTCATGAGCACCGAGGTGGCCCCCGGTGACATCTGGCGCGCGTGCCAGACGAAGGACATCCCCGTCCGCGACTGGGTCAAGCTCGCCGTCACCCGCGCCCGGCTGTCGAACACCCCCGCAGTGTTCTGGCTCGACGAGGCCCGGGCCCATGACCGCAACCTCAAGGCGAAGGTCGAGGAGTACCTCGGCGATCATGACACCGAAGGCCTCGACATCCGGATCATGAACCCCGTCGATGCCACCCAGTTCTCGATCGACCGGATCCGCCGGGGCGAGGACACGATCTCTGTGACCGGCAATGTGCTCCGCGACTACAACACGGACCTCTTCCCGATCCTCGAGCTCGGCACCTCGGCGAAGATGCTCTCCGTCGTCCCGCTCATCGCCGGCGGCGGACTCTTCGAGACCGGAGCCGGGGGCTCCGCACCGAAGCACGTGCAGCAGCTCGTCGAGGAGAACCACCTGCGCTGGGACTCCCTCGGTGAGTTCCTCGCCCTCGCCGAGTCGTTCCGCCACGAGTTCAACGTCCACGGCAATGCGCGGGCCGGCGTCCTCGCCGACACCCTCGACGCCGCGACCGGGAAGTTCCTCGAGGAGAACAAGTCGCCTTCGCGCAAGGTCGGAGAGATCGACAACCGCGGCAGCCACTTCTACCTCGCGCTCTACTGGGCGCAGGAACTGGCCCGCCAGACCGAGGACGCCGAGCTCGCCGCCGCGATCGCCCCGGTCGCCGAGGAGCTGGAGAAGAACGCCGAGGCGATCTCCGCCGAACTCCTCGCCGTGCAGGGCTCGCCGGTCGACCTCGGCGGGTACTACAACCCGGATGACGCGAAGGCCGACGCCGCGATGCGTCCGTCCCCGACCCTCAACCGCATCGTCGAGACGCTGCGCGAGAAGGTCTGAGCGCTCGCTCCGGCACCATCACCTGCCTGCGCACCACGGTGCGCAGTGACACCCTGACTCATGGGGCCATCAGCGTTTATGATGGCCCCATGAGTTCTCAAGACCCCCGCGGACGCGCCCAGACGCCTGACGAACTGCTCGCCGAGACCAACGCGCTCCTCGGCGCCGAGGGCGACGACCCGTCCGCTCGCCAGCCCGCAGCCGATGGCACTGCGACTGCCGGTCGCCGCGAGATCGCCGATCGCGACGGCACTCCAGTGCGCGGTGAGGGACAGATGCGCGGCGACACGGCGGGCGGGGCCGCCCGCAGCGGCGGTATGTCGGCGGGCATGTGGATCTCGCTCATCCTCGGCGCGGTCATCGTCGTCCTCCTCCTCATCTTCATCCTGCAGAACAACGTGCCCGCCGACTTCCAGTACTTCGGCTGGCAGTTCCAGCTGCCGCTCGGCGTGGCGATGCTCTTCGCCGCGATCGGCGGCATCCTCGTCGCCGGGATCATCGGGTCGGTGCGGATCTTCGTTCTCGGGCGCAGGCTCAAGAAGATCGAGAAGGCCACGGGCCGCTGACAGTGCCCTCCGATCCCCTCTCCCCCTCCGACTTGCCGATGCACCCGGACTTCACCGTCCTGCGCACCGATCTGCCCGCCACCCTCGTCCTCGCCGACACGGCAGGCCCCGCCGCGTGGGCGCGCACGGACGATTCCGTGCTCACCGCGCAGGAGCGCAACTACGCCGCGGAGTTCGAACCCGAGACCGCAGCGACCTGGTCCGCCGGACGAGTGGTGCTCCGGCACGTCCTCGGCGCCGTGCTCGAAGCCGATCCCGCCGGGATCGAGATCCGCCTCGATTCGGCGGGCAAACCGCGCGTCGACGACGTCGAGTTCTCCATCACCCGAGCCCGTCGCCTCGTCCTCGTCGCCGTCTCCACCGACCCTATCGGCCTCGACCTCGAGGCGATCCCCGATCACGACGTCGCCGCCGAGGCCGCCGGCCTGCTCCATCCGCGTGAGCGCGACGAGCTCGCTGCGCTCGGCGCCGACGACCTCGCGGCCGCCTTCGTGCGGGTGTGGGCGCGGAAGGAGGCCTTCCTCAAGGCGCTGAGCACGGGACTGGCCCGCGACCCCGGAATGGATTACATCGGTGCCGGTGAGACACCCGATTCTCCGCACCCCGACGTCGACATCCACGACCTGCGCGAGGGCATACCCGCCGGCTTCGCCGCCGCGATCGCGTTCAACCGCTGACCTGCACACGGTCGCGTCCTGCTGCCTCGCGCCGCTGTCACCAGGCACGGCCGGCGGTTGCTTGTGCGCCGAGTCTTTCGATCACGCGGGAGTGCGGTTAGCGGGCCTGCCATCGGCACCGGCGCTTGATCGAGGATGTCGGAGTGTGCCCGTCGCACGCAGGCGCGGCCGGGCACGCGGCGTTCAGTCCTTGCCGAAGTCGGGCCCGTTCGCGCCCGTCGTGAAGACGACGGCGATGGCGAGCGAGGCGAGGGCGATGAGGCCGAACCAGATGAACCCACCGGCCGGATTGCCGAGCGTGGCGAGGACGATTCCGAGGACGGCCGCGCCGACGATGACGACATCGGCGATGATGATGTGGCGCAGATAGGTCGTCGCCCCCTTGCTCACTCCGTAGGAGATCTCCGTGGCCGAGCTGAGGAAGAGCAGGACCGCCGCGGTGATGATGATCCACGCCGGAACGAGGAAGAACGACCCGAGGCCGGGAAGGAAGATGACGAGAACGGCCGCGAGCAGCAGCTTGACGATTCCGTCGATGACATAGGCGGATTTCCTCATGGTTCGATCCTACTGGCCACCGGCTCACGATGCTCGCCGCTGAGGCTCTGAATGAGTCCGAGGACCGACCGGAGCACGGTCGCCTCGACGTTCGAGTGGGCGATGACGATGCCGTGGCGCACCGCGCTGTCCCCGCTCCAGCCCGCGGCGAGCGAGGCGACGCGGATGCCCCTGCCCTCGAGCTCCCGCAGCAGCGTCTGCGCCCCGTCCGCGTCGGTCTCGATGACGAGGGTGCGCCCCTCGTGGACGAGTCCGGGGATCGCACCGGCCTCGGCGACGACCGCCTCGGCGGCCCGCAGACGTCGCCGCCCCCGGGCGATCCGACGTCGCAGACCACCGGATTCCAGGTAGGCGGCGATCGCGCTCTGCAGAACCGGGGCGATCGCGGGACCCCACGACGTCCGCACCGCGCTCATCGCCTCGCCGAGGCGGCCGCGGGCGACGATGTACCCGGTCGACACGGCCGTGGTGAGCACGGTGGAGAACGTTCCGATGTGAACGACATCGACGTCGAGGTCGAGGGAGCCGGCGAGATCGTAGAGGGTGGGCACCGAGGTGCGCTGGAGCCGGGCCTCGCTGTCGTAGTCGTCCTCGATGACGACGACGCCGGCCCGGGCCGCCCAGGTCAGCAGCGCGATGCGGGTGCTCACCGGCATCGTCCCGCCGTGGGGGAACTGGTGGTTCGGAGTGACGACGACCGCCGCGACCCGGCCCTCGAGCTCCTTGAGCCGGTCGACGTCGAGCCCGGTGGAGACGTCGAAGGCGAGGAGCTCGCGGTCGGCCATCGCGAGCCGCAGACCCGGGAATCCCGGGTTCTCCACGCCGATCGCCCCGTCGAGCCCGGAGGCGAAGAGGAGGCGGAGCCCATCGCGGGAGCCGCTCGTGACGATGATGTCGCGCGGGTCGACGCTCATCCCCCGCAGCAGTCGCAGGTGGTCGGCGATCGCCCACCGGGTGCCCGGCTGGCCGAGCGGGTCGACCGCGCCGGGATCGACGTCGAGGGCCTCGCGCCACGCCCGCCGGAACGCCGGGTCGCGCAGCGGATCGTCACCCCCGTGGCCGGGACGCAGGTCGATGAGGCGCCGAGGCGCTCGCTGCGGAGCCGACGGCGGTGCGGGCACGTCCGTGTGCCGCAGCAGGGCGGTCGGCAGGTCCGGGTCGACGATCGTCGCGGCGCGTTCGCGCGTGAGCAGGTAGCCTTCGACGGCGAGCTGGGCGTACGCGGTCTCGATCGTGCCGCGGGAGACGCCGAGATGACCGGCGAGTCGGCGACTCGAGGGCACCGGATCGCCCGGCCGCAGCTCCCCGCGGGTGACGAGGCTCCTGATGCCCGCGACGATCTGGTCGGGCAGGGGTGAGCCGTGGTCGATGGCGATGTCGAGGGACTCGCGGGTCGAGCGCGGCAGGCTGGAGGCAGCGGGCATCCCACCATCATAGTCCAAACTGGCCTACAACTCTCGTGCGATTCTGGCTCTGCGAATAGGCCACTGGCGGCTCTAGCCTGATTGAGGACGCGACGCCGACACCTCGTCTGCGACGAACGGCGACCGCAGTCCGACACGACAGTCACGACACCACAGCGCCGCTTTCCGGCGCCGGAGAACGAAGGCCCAGCAATGACCGAGACTCAGACTCTGCTCAACACCGGACTCGCCCAGATGCTCAAGGGCGGCGTCATCATGGACGTCGTCAACGAGGAGCAGGCGCGCATCGCCGAGGCCGCGGGCGCCTCGGCGGTCATGGCACTCGAACGGGTGCCCGCGGACATCCGCGCGCAGGGCGGGGTGGCCCGGATGAGCGATCCCGACCTCATCGAATCGATCATCGGCGCCGTGTCGATCCCGGTCATGGCCAAGGCCCGCATCGGCCACTTCGTCGAGGCGCAGATCCTCGAGACCCTCGGCGTCGACTACATCGACGAGTCCGAGGTCCTCTCCCCCGCCGACTACGTCAACCACATCGACAAGTCCGTCTTCCAGGTCCCCTTCGTCTGCGGGGCGACGAACCTCGGCGAGGCGCTGCGTCGCATCACCGAAGGCGCGTCGATGATCCGGTCGAAGGGCGAAGCCGGCACCGGTGACGTCTCCGAGGCGATGCGCCACCTGCGCACGATCAACTCCGAGATCCGCGCCCTCGGCGCCAAGAGCGAGGACGAGCTCTACGTCGCGGCCAAGGAGATCGCCGCCCCCTACCCGCTCGTCAAGCAGGTCGCCTCGCTCGGCCGCCTGCCGGTTGTCACCTTCGTCGCCGGCGGCATCGCCACCCCGGCCGATGCCGCGATGATGATGCAGCTCGGCGCCGACGGCGTGTTCGTCGGCTCCGGCATCTTCAAGTCCGGCAACCCCGAGGCCCGCGCCCGGGCGATCGTCGAGGCGACGACGCACTACGACGACCCCGCCGCCGTCGCCGCCGCCTCCCGCGGTCTCGGCGAGGCGATGGTCGGCATCAACGTCGGCGACGTCCCCGCCCCGCACCGCCTCGCCGAGCGCGGATGGTGACGGTCGGCGTCCTCGCCCTCCAGGGAGCGTTCCGCGAGCACCTCACGGTGCTCGGCTCCCTGGGGGTCGAGACCCGCAGGATCACCCGCCCCGACCATCTGGCCGGACTCGACGGCATCGTCCTGCCCGGCGGGGAATCGAGCGCCATGGTCCGCCTCGCCGCCCCCACGGGACTCTTCGGCCGCCTCGGCGAGGAGATCCGGGGAGGTCTGCCGACGTTCGGCACGTGCGCGGGACTCATCCTCCTCGCCGACCGCCTCACCGATGATTCGCTCTCCGGCTTCGACCGCCTCGGCGGGCTCGATGTCACCGTGGCCCGCAATGCCTACGGCCGGCAGCGCGAATCCTTCGTCGCGCCGCTGACGATCACAGGGATGGCCCCGGACTTCGACGGCACGTTCATCCGGGCACCGCAGATCGTCGAGACGGGAAGCGCCGAGGTGCTCGCGACGCATCACGGACGTCCGGTCCTCGTCCGGCAGGGTTCGGTGTGGGGGGCGAGCTTCCACCCCGAGTTGGGTCCGGACACGAGACTCCACGCCGAGTTCGTGCGAGGATTGGGCCATGACGACTGAGGCGATGACCACGCTCAAAGACGGATACACCTTCGACGGCGCCACCCTCGAACTGGGGGTGGCGCTCGACGGGGAGACCCCTGCTCCCGACGTTCCCATCGCGATCCCCCTGGGGATGCTCAACCGCCACGGCCTCGTCGCCGGGGCCACCGGCACGGGCAAGACCGTGACCCTCCAGGTGCTCGCCGAGCAGCTCTCGAAGGCCGGGGTCCCGGTCTTCGCCTCCGACATCAAGGGCGATCTCTCCGGCATCGGCGCGCCCGGCGTCGCCTCGGAGAAGCTGACGAAGCGACTCGAGGCCGCGGGACAGGAGTGGGACCCGGCGGCGAACCCGACGGAGTTCTACACCCTCGGCGATTCCGGGCTCGGCACCCCGATCCGTGCGACCGTCACCTCGTTCGGACCGATCCTCCTGTCGAAGGTGCTCGAGCTCAACGACACCCAGGAGTCGGTGCTCTCCCTCGTCTTCCACTACGCCGACAAGGCCGGGCTCGCCCTCCTCGACCTCTCCGACCTCCGCGCGGTCCTCACCTACCTCACCTCCGATGAGGGCAAGGCCGAGCTCGAAGGCATCGGCGGGGCGTCGAAGGCGACGGTCGGGGTGATCCTGCGCAAGATCGCCGAACTCTCCGCCCAGGGCGGCGACGTCTTCTTCGGCGAACCAGAGTTCGACACCGCCGATCTCCTCCGCGTCGACGACAGCGGGGCCGGCATCGTCTCCGTGCTCGAGCTGCAGAAGCTCAACCAGTCCCCCGCGCTGTTCTCGACGTTCCTCATGTGGCTGCTCGCCGATCTCTTCCAGGATCTGCCCGAGATCGGCGATGCCGACAAGCCCGCGCTCGTCTTCTTCTTCGACGAAGCCCACCTCCTCTTCGCCGATGCCTCGAAGGCGTTCCTCGAATCGGTGACGCAGACCGTGCGCCTCATCCGGTCGAAGGGCGTCGGCGTCTTCTTCGTCACCCAGACGCCGAAGGACGTCCCCGAGGACGTGCTCGCGCAGCTCGGCTCCCGGATCCAGCATCAGCTGCGGGCGCACACGCCCAACGACGCGAAAGCGCTCAAGGCGACGGTCGCGACGTTCCCGAAGTCCGACTACGACCTCGAATCGCTGCTCACCTCGCTCGGCATCGGCGAGGCCGTCGTCACCGTCATGGATCCCGACGGCGCGCCGACTCCCGTGGCGGCGACGCGGGTGCGGGCTCCCGAGTCGAAGATCGGCCCGATGAGCGAGGACGAGATCAAGGCCGCCGTCGCGGCGTCTGACCAGCAGAAGAAGTACGGGACTGCGATCGACAACGAGTCGGCGCGGGAGATCCTCACGAAGCGCCTCGAAGCGGGTGCCGCCGAGCAGGAGGCCGAAGCCTCGCAGACGGCCGGGTCACAGACAGCTGGGTCGCCAGCAGGCGGGTCCTCGACTGCCGAGTCTCCGACTGCCGGCGGCGACGCCGGCAGCGGTTCCGACAGAGTCCCGTTCCCCGAGGAGGGAGCCCGGGCCCCGCGGGAGCAGAACCCGAAGGCGGAGAAGAAGGACGACAACCTCTTCTCGCAGGTCGTCAACTCCTCGGCGTTCAAGCAGTTCACTCGCACGGCGGCCCGGGAGATCGCCCGCGGGATCTTCGGCACCTCGCGCCGGCGCCGGTAGGTTCGGGCTGCCGGCAGGAGCGTCAGTCGATTGCGTGTGCCGCCGGCACGACGACGTCGAGGAGCAGATCTCCGGTGCTCATCCGCAGTGAGCTGAACTCGCCGAGATGGTCCCCGTCGAGGTGGACCGGCGCGGGTTCGGCGACGGAGATCCGGGCCGATCGCGCCGTCCAGTAGCGCATGTCCTCGTCGCGTTCGGGGTGCCCCCGCACGCAGGCCGTGCCGATGCCCGCCCATGCTCCCACCCGGCTCACGGGTGAGTCGGCGGCGAGGACGACCGCGAGGAATTCGAGGTCCTCACCGGTCACCTCGGCGCCGGGGAACACCGGGATCGGCCCGGCCGGGCGGGCGGCCTTCGCTCCCATGACCGACCAGACGCGCAGCGCCTCCCCATCGATCCGCGCCTCCATCTGAGGCGCGAAGAGCGCGCCGAAGGCCCCGCGGGCATAGCCGAGCAGGCCCCATTCCCGCCGGTGACCGGCGACGGCGCGGGCATCGCCGCCGATCCCGGCCAGGGAGAGGAAGTGCTCGTGGCGGTGCGCGCCGTCGACATCGAAGCCCTCGGCGAGGCTGATCGGCACGCCCGTCGTCGTCGCCGCTCCGAGGAGATACTCCTCGCAGAGGGCGAGGCCGGCGCGGGCGTTCGGCACGCCGAGCGCCCGACTGAACACGTTCGCCGTTCCCGTCGGGATGACGAGCGTCGGCAGATCCGCGATCGCCAGGGTCGGGGCGGCCGCCCGGAGCGTGCCGTCGCCGCCGAGGACGACGACTGCCTCGGCGCCCCAGTCCGCCAGCTCACGGGCCTGCTCGGCACCCGGCCGGACGGCCGACGTCGACACCGTTCGGTACCGGACGTGGAGGCGTGCGAGCAGGGTGACAAGCCGGTGATGGGTGCGGTGCGTGCGCGCGTGGAGCGGATTGACGATGATCCCCAGTCTCATGTGCGCCTCCTCACGCGTAGATTCTCCGACGCGAACTCTCCCGTGCCGCCGCGCAGGCCGTTCCCTGCGCCGCCGCGCAGGTCATTCTCTGCGCCGCCGCGCAGGCCGTGCCCCGTGCCGCCGCGCATGCCGTCTCCCCCGCCGTTCGCTCAGCCGAATGCCGGGTGGGTGTGTGCCGCCGCCTCGGCGCGTTCGACGTCGATGCTCTCACCCGCGAACGGCTCGATGAGCACCTTCGGTCCGGTCTTCCGCGGGGAGCGCTTCCACGTTCCGCGGGCGCGGGTGTCGGTGATGACGGTGTTCTTGAACATGCCGTTGCCCCCGGGCACCACCGCCTTCTCGTGGACGGGGGCGAGCGTCTGGCTGCGATCCTTGTACCCGAGGATGAGTTCGTCGAAGCCGGGCAGGAGCCTGAGCGTCCGGGCCTCGTCCTCCCAAACGCCCAGGCGGTCGTCGAGGTCAGGGGCCTGCACGTGCTCGCGCTCGCCGATGGTCGTCGTGACGATCGAACCGTCGTCGACGAGGTCTCGCAGCGCGGCCCGGATCGGCGTCTTCGGCAGACCGGTCCAGCGGGCAGCATCATCGACGGTCACCGGTCCGTGACTGAGGACGTAGCGGCGCAGCCAGTCGCGCAGGGCCGCCTCGCTGTCGACGACAGCGTCGGCGCTGCGATCACGCAGGACAAAGGCGAGTTCCTGGCTGCCGGCGGCGAACCCGGATTGGACGAGGATGCCCTGCATCGCCAGTGTCGTGATGAGGTAGCGTTCGCGCCCGTAGGCATCCGCCTCGGCGATCCCGTCCATGAGCGGGGCGAACTCGGCGAGGAGGTCCTCCCGGCTCAGCGGCCCGCGCGCGGAGATCGCCGACTCGGCGAGCACGGCGGCATCCTCGAGCATCGCCTCGCTCACCCCGAAGTGGTCGCGGCGCGCAGTCTGGGACCGCATCAGCCGCGGTGCGGTGAGGGCGAGGATCCCGCCGACGTCCTCGGCGGCGGCGAGGTGGATCGTGCCCCGCTGCGTCCACGTCCGCACGACCGCACCGCTTTCGATCGCCGCGCGCACGGCGGGCAGGGACTGCGAGGCGGTGCGCAGCGCCACCGAGACCAGCGCACCGGGAAGCGCTTGGGCCTGCACGCACGCCAGGCTGCGGACCACCTCGGCGGGATCATCACCGGAAGCACCGACCAGGCCCAGGGCGATCATGCGCGCTGCTGAGACCTGTGCGATGTCCATGCCCTCAGCGTAGCGTGACGAACCTCATGCGATACCGTGAAACCACGCACCAGTTACGGTCGGATAACAGAACGCGCTGATCACGGCGTTGCACTTCACGTATAGTGAACGGTTGTTCGATCATGAAGGGACAGCGCTCCCGACAGCAGAGGAATCCCCGGTGACATTGAGTCCGATCAGAGCACGCGAACGAATCGTCGACGATCTCTGTGCGCGGGCCGTGACCGAAGGCGGGCTGCTCTGCATGCTCACCGGCTTCGCGGGAACCGGCAAGACATGGCTGCTGCGCCGGATCGGCGAGCGGATGTTCACGACCTCGCCGGTCGCCTACGCCACTGCCGACGAGTTCGAGAAGGATGCGCCCTTCAGCTTCGTCGAACGGCTGCTGAGCACGGGGCTCGCACCGTTTCGGATCATCGACGGCGCCCGAGCACCGCTCGACATCGCGCGCGAGATCATGGCCGAGTTCACCGAGAAGGAACGTCCGGCGCTGCAGACGGTCCTCGTCGACGACGCCCAGTGGATCGACGTCGAATCCCGGCTCGTGCTCCGCTACCTCGTCCCCCGGATCATGCGGCAGGGCTACTTCATCGTCGTCGCCGGCCGGCTGCCCGACGTCCATGGTGCCCCCGTGTCGTTCCTCGCCGACCTCGCCGAGTCCTCCCCGCAGGGTGAGAACATCGTCCTCGAGCCGCTGACGATCGCGGAGATCCAGGCGCTGGCGGTCGACGTCCTCGGCGCATCGATCTCGCCGTTCACCGCCGAATCGCTGCGCAACGCCACGGGCGGGTCCTTCCTCGGCATCGACAGCATCTTCCGCCGCATCACCCCGCAGGAGCGCAACAAGCTCCACCTGCTCTGGGACATCCCCATCCGCGGCGTCGACCCCGATCACAATCCGCTCCTCGCTCCGGTCCTCGGCCTCTCCCCCGCCGCCCGGCTCGCCGTCGAGATCGTGTGCTGCGCGGACACGGAGCTCGCTCCGCACATCGTCGCCGAGGTGGCCGACCGCCTCGGCGAGCCCGTCGACATTCATCCCGCGGTCGCCGCCTCGGTGCTCACGGAGTCGGGGTTCGGGTCGACGGTGGCTCCCAGGCATTCGCTCATCGCGCATGCCGTGCGGCAGATGCTGCCCAGGGAGCGCGCTCAGGCGATCTACCGGGCGCTGGCGCCGTCGGCGACCGGGTTCCGGCGGATGTGGTATGCCCTGAGCGGGGCCGAGGAGTGGTCGGATGAGCTCGCCGAGGCGGTCGACGAGTTCGTCGCCGAAGCCGTGGCCGCCCGCAGCTTTGCCGCCGTCAACGACGTCATGCGCCGCAGCCTCGACATCGCCACCGGCCAGGCGCGGCAGACGATGCTGCTGAGGATCGTGCTGCTCAACATGCGCAGCAAGACGGTGTACACCGTCCTCGACCTCCTCCCGCAGATCGAGGCCCTGCCGCGGAGTCCGGTGCGCGAATGCATCATCCTCACGATGCTCGCCCACCGCAAGGATCAGGAGTTCCCCCAGGCGCGGCTGGCGGCATTCCTCGCCGAGGCGACCGATGACCCCGAAACCCGCACCCTGCAGTCGTACGCGGCCTATCTCTCCGTCGTCGAGGTCATCCGGAGTCGGGACTTCGCGCGGCTGGGTCCGGTCATCGATGCCGCGCTCGCGACGATCGCTCGCGCTCCGCGCGACCCCGCCGAGGTCAGTCGGCCGACGATCCGCTGGATGGTCGCGCCCGACGAGAGCGCGATGGTTCTCGAGACGTATCGGCTCCTCCAGCTCGTCCTCGAGGTCGATCGGGCGACGGTCATCGCCGAACTCGACTCCCTGGTCCCGCGTGTCCTCGCGCTCGAGCCGAGCTCGTTCAAGGTCGACGCCCTCACTCCGCTCGCAGTCGTCGCGATGACGATCGGCGAGGTGGGGCGGGCCCGGACTCTTGCCGGGATCAGCGTCGGGCTCCTCGAATCCGTCGTCAAACCGTGGGGTGCGGGAACGGTGCGCCTCCTTCATGCGCATGCGACGTCGCTGACCGGGTCGCTCGACGAGGCGGCCGAGCTCGTCATCTCCGCGACCGAGTCGAGCGGCAGCACGATCGACGTCGAGACCCGGCTGCCGCTGTCGGGCCTGCATGCGTGGCTCAACGCGGCACGCGGTGTGCCGGACTTCATCGACCTCGAGGCGCAGACCGACCGGCAGACGAGCATGCCGTGGCAGCCGTATGCGGCGGACATGGTCATCACGGCATCGTGTGAGCGGGCACGCGCTCACGGCGATCCCGAGGGTGTGCTCGCCGCGTCCGCCCCGGAGAAGGTCAAGAGCCTCATCGGGACCCAGCGGGGGTTCCTCAACTATCGGGCTCATGCGCTCCTCGACCTCGAACGGTTCGCCGAGGCCGACGCACTCATCGACCGCCTCGGCGAGATGGAGGGCACGAGCTGGCAGCCGTACTGGGGTTCGGTCGACTGGCTGCGCGCCCGGCGGATCGTCGCCGGTGGTGGTGTCTCCGGGTCGGCGTCCACCCGGTCGGATGCCGTCGCCGAGGCGCTCCGCCGCTTCGAGGCGGCACTGCGCGACGATCGGTTCCCCCTGCCCCGGGCGCTCACCCTGCGCGACTACGGCGTCGTCCTCGCCGGGCTCGGTCGCACCGAGGAGGCGAGGAAGACCCTCGATCAGGCGCTCGCGATCGTGCGGAGGATCGGCGCCGGGGCGTACGAGCCGGGGATCCGGGACGCCCTGAGCGCGGTCGCCGAGAGTGAGCAGGATCTGCTCGCGTCGCTGACGAACCGCGAGATGGAGATCGGTCGTCTCCTCGCTCAGGGATGCAGCAACCAGGAGATCGCTGCGGAGCTGTTCGTCGCCACGGCGACCGTGCGCTACCACGTGTCGAATGTGCTGCGGAAGCTCCAGCTCAATCGGCGCAGCGAGGTGGCCCGGCTGTTCCGGTGAGTTGCTGCCGGTGTCACGGCGCGGGGCGCGCTCCTGGACCATGCTTGTGCTCAGGTGTTCAAGCTCAGGTGCTCGAGATCAGGTGCTCGAGTTCAGGTGCTCGGGCTCAGGTGCTCGAATTCAATTGCTGCGGCGCTGGACCAGCCGCACCATGGCGGCACCGACGCCCGCGATGACGGCTCCGAGGACCGCCATCCACCACATCGCCCCACCGGTGCGCGGGAGGAAACCACCGTCGGCATCGCTGCTGGTACCGGAGCCGTTGCCGTCGGCGTTCGCGGTGGAGCCGCTGCCGCCTGCAGCTGCTGTGCTGCCGTCTGAGTTCGCTGAGCCGGCCGCGCCAGCTCGCGCGTTCGCGTTGGCTCCGGCGTTCGTGTCCGCTCCAGCGTGAGAGTTCGCCGCCGCATCGGAGTCAGCGGCGGTGCCTGCACCGGAGTCGGACTGACCACCCGCGTCGGACTGCCCACCGGAATCGGAGCTGCCGTCCGTTCCCGTTCCGGCGGACCCCGCCGACCCGGCGTCCGCCTCGGCGTCGTCACCGCCGAGCTGGAAGAGCACGTCGAAACGCCCCTGCCGCTCACCGACGTCGGACTTGTTGCCCGAGGTCGCCTCGCGGGGGAAGACGTAGCCGATCGTCACCGGGGTCGTCTCCCCCTGGGGCAGCGGCATGTCGATGATCCGGGTCGTGCCTGCGCTCTCGAGGTCCCGGATCGACGACCGACCGGTCTGCCAGTCGATGAGCAGGTCCGAGTAGAAGTCGTCGTCGATCGTCGGGGTGAGAAGCTCGACGTCGACGATGCTCACGGTCAGGGTTCCGTCGGTGGGCCCGTCGTTGCGGACCATGATGGTGCGAGACGTCGAGTCGCCGGGGACGGCGACGGGAAAGCCGACGAAGCTCTCCGTCGTCGCATCGCTGTAGCTGCTGCCGTCCCACGAGAGCTGAATGGCTCTGCTGTAGTCAGCGCCAGCGGCGCTGTAGCGACCACCTGCGGCGCGGTATTCACCACCGGCGGCGCTGACCTGGGCTGCAGTGGTCGATGCGTTGGGCGCGCTCAGTCCGGTCGGCCCGGCGACGAAAGCAGAGTTCACTGCTGTGCTCAGAGCAGTGGCACCGACCGCAGGCGTGCCGGTGCCCAGGAGGCCCGTCAAGAGGACGACGGCTCCGGCCACGAGGACACGAGTGCGGGTCACGGCTGCTCACCCCCGGGCCGGAAGGTCTCGTAGGCGAACGTGATCTCGTGGGTCGGTTCCTTCTTCGGGTCGAGGCCGAGGCCGACCCTCGCCGACCAGGAGTCCTTCGCCTCGACCTCGGTGCCTGCCGGATCCTCAGCGGTGACAGTCGCGGTGTTCTCGTACTCGCCGACCGTGCCGTTGTCGGTCAGCGTCGCCGTGACACACCAGTATTCGGTCGTCGGGGTCGTCGTATCCGAGTAGTCGGCGCTCACCGGGGTCGAGGTGAGCTCGCCCTGTGCGGCGGGAGCGTTTGCGACGGTGCAGTCGCCGGGTGCCTTGACGGGGAAGACGATGACGTCGGAGGCACCGAAGATGCCGTCGGACCACGCGGGCGGGGTGAGCTCATAGCGCAGGCCCTTGTTGCCCTGGCTGAGTGAATCCGTCTGGAGCGGAATGGCGACTTCGCCGTCGCGGATGAGGGTCTCGGCATCGGCGGGACCGATGCCCACCGTGACTTGCCCGTCGGTGGCCGGCTGGGCGTCGTCGACGCGGCCGGCCGCGAAGTATTCGTAACCGCTCGCGATCTCCCCGTCGCCGTGGGCGGTGTCGGACCACAGGGCGAGAGAGGTTCCACCGGCGCCGATGAGGATGCCGAGCGCCGCGAACGCGCTGAGGATCGCGGCCGTGCGGTGCTTCGTCATCGTCGGTCTCCTTCCTCACGGGTCTGGTCGAGGGTGAAGGCGAAGCGTCCGAGGTCGGCGACCTGGACGGGGCTCTCGGCGGTGAACCGGTCGGAGAGGTCGGCGAAGTCGAGGGTGACGCGCACGGCGAAGTCGTCGGTGCGTCCCGCGTCATCGGTGACGAGGAGTTCACTGGGGTCGTCAAGCGTGGTCTCGGTGCCGATCGGTGCGGGCTCGCCGAGGCGGTTCCCGGCGGCGTCGAGCACTTCGTAGGTCCCCGTCACCCCGTCGGGCAGAGCGGCAGGGTCCGCCCAGTTGACGGTGATGCCTGCGACCATGTTGTCGCCGGTGAGGTGGGTGGTGAAGTCCTGGGTCATCGCAACGGAATCGCCCTGGCGGACGAGGAAGGCGTCGGGGTCGATCGTCCGGCCACTGTCGGTGACGTCCGGTGAGGTCTCACGCCACGTGGTCTCACCGGCGGTGACGTCGAGATTTCCGGAGACGATCGCTGCCGGCGCGGCACTGCCCGTCGTCTTCCACAGCGCCATGGTGCCGCTGCCCACCGCGGTTCCGGCGAGCAGGACGCCGGCGGCAAGGAGCGGCAACCGCCAGTTCGTCCTCGTCATGTCGTCTTCTCCGTCTCGGGGGTGCGTGAGTTCTCGATCGTCGATGGGCCCGCGTCGGCTGCCGTCGCCGCCTCAGGACGCGTTGGTGGAGTCTGCGCCGCTGTCTTCTTCTCGCCCCGGCGTTCGATCGCGCCGGAGACGAGGGCGTATGCGGCGTAGGCGATGAGGACGAATCCGATGCCGGCGACGAGGAGACCCTTGTTGCCGCCCACGGCCTGCTGGACGTACCCGAGCTTGGGGATCGAATAGAGGACCTTGCCCATCACCTGCGCTTCGACGATGGGTTCGTCGTCGTCGCCGTTGGCGTCACCGCGGGTGACGTAGGTGCGGCCGTCCGCGGAGTCGGTGACGGCGACGACGCGGTGGGTGATGAGCATGGGAACGTTCGAGCGGGGCTGGAACGTCACCGGATCGCCGATGCGGTACTGGTCCTGGGGCACCGAGACGACGATGTCGCCGGGTTCGTAGGTGGGCTCCATCGAACCCGTGAGCACGGTCAGCGCCGCTCCGTTCATCACCTTCGGAACGACGCCGACCGCGACAGCGAGAGCGAGGAAGCCGACGAGGAGGATGGCGAACCCGCCGGACGCCAGTCCGCGTGCGAATCCCGAGGTCCGGGCCATGGTGCGCTCCTCTTCGTGTGTTCTCTGCGTCTCTCGGATGTGCCGCGTGTCCGCGGCGGGGTGTGTCAGCCGTGCCGCGGCTCAGCGGTCCTGGTTGAGCTGGATGGTCGAGCCGGCGAGGGCGGCCTGCTGCTGCACGAGCTCCCGGTTCGGGGTGGACTTGTCGAATTCGGCGGTGACGACGACATTGAAGTCGGCGGTGCCGTCGACGGCTGTGCCGGCAGCGACCTGGTTGGAGCCGGGTGCGGTGTTGTCGGGCGAGACGAGGGTGACCTCGACGCCGGCGTTGTCACCCGAGGCGATCTCCTTGCCGCTGGCATCCTCGACGGTGTACTTGAGGCTGAGGCCTTCGGCCAGTGCGCCTTCGAGCTCTCCGCCGCCGGCGAGCTTGAGCTTCGCGACCATGTTGTCGCCTTCGAGGCCGACGTCGACACCGTACTTGCCCTGGACGGTATCGCCCGGGATGATCTTGAAGGTCGCGAGGTCGATCGCGTGGGGGCTGTCGGCGCGGTCGGCCGAGATGTCCTGCGAGCCGGAATCGGTGACGGCGACATCGAGGTTGCCGGCCGTGATCTGTCCGCCGTCGGCCTCTGCGCTGTCGGACCAGAGGGCGAAGGTTCCGCCGCCGAGGAGCAGGGCTGCTCCGGCCGCTCCGGCGATGATTCCGAGGGTCTGCTTCTTCACTGTTCTCTCCTTATGAGGTGGCTGCCGTTCGGCTGCACTGTCTTACTTGGTCACTGCGCCGGAGGCGGAGCAGGTCATGGTTTCGCCTGGTTTCAGGCTGGTCTTCGGGCATGTGACTGCGGTGCCCGGAAGTCTGTCGTCGACGACGCTGATGCCGTCGAGCGGGGTCTTTCCCGTGTTCGTCACGAGATAGGTCCACGTGATCGTCGTGCCGTCGGCCACCCGCTCCCCGGCGGGGATCTCCTTGGCACCGTCGAGTCCATCGGCAGTCGGGGTGTCCCATGCCTTCTTCTCGATCGAGACACCGGGCACGAGCGTCTGCTTGTTCGTCACAGTGCACTTCACGGTGTCGCCGGAGGTCACGTCGAGGCTGATGTCGCTCTTGTCGACGCTGACCTTGGCGCCGTTGACAGTGCATTCGACGGCGTCGATCCTCCAGCCGTCGGCCGTCTGGGCATCAGTGAGGATCTCCTCGATGTCGACACTCGACTTCTGCGCGGGCTTCGGCGTGGAGAAGCGGACCTGGTAGCCGACCTTCGAATTCTCCCGAGTCGTCTGCCGGTTGTCCTGCTGCAGGGTTCCCGGCGCCGAGGCGGTCACCCCGAAGGTCCATCCGGCCCCTCCGGGAGCGGTGCTGTCGGCTCCGTAGGGAAGCGTCTGCTTGGCGATCTCGATGTCCGCTCGGCAGGTGGCGCCCTTGGCGACCTTCTCCATGAGGATCGCGAGGTCTTCCCATCCGGTCTGGAAGTAGTCGGCGTCGTTGATCGACCCACCGTCGCTGTAGCCGTTGGGGCCGGAGATCGCAGCGAGGTTCTCGACGCCGCCCTTGATGCCGTCGCCGACGCCGACAGCCATGATGCGGCTGCCACCGGCTTTGATCGCGTTCGCGGAGTAGATCGCGGCTTCGATCTCGTCGAAGCTCGTCGTGTTGCCGTTGGTCGAGGTGTTGCCGTAGGAGTAGGTCGGCAGGCCATCGGTGACGACGACGGCGAGGTCGTACTTCTCGTTGGCATTCGCGACCTGCCACAGACCGCTGTCCCAATTGGTGCCGCCGCCGGCGGAATAGGCATCGATCCGGGACTTGATGGTGTCGGCATTGCCACCGGGGTCGATCGACATCGAGGGCCAGTTGCGACCGCCATCGGTGGAGTCGCGTGGCGCGTCGGAGGCGAACGTGTAGAGGGCCATCGAGGAGTTCGTTCCCCTGAGGGCGTCCACCATCCCCTTCGCCGAGTCCTTGAGGGTGCCGAGCGCTCCTGAGGTCTCGACGGAACCCGAGAGATCGAGGACGAGCGCAACCCGGAGTCCGGCAGTGCACGAGGTCTCCAATGCCGGATTGGTGCGACTGTTCTGCCAGGTGCCGGTCGAGTTGTAGATGTGCGACCGGTTCGTCGTGATCATGAAGTCCACGCCGGAGCGGTAGGTCTTTCCGGCGATGAGCTCCTTGCCCGTGACGAAGGTGTACTGTTCGGGCTTGTTGTTCGTCGGCGTGCCGATGACGAGGTTCTTGTTGGCAGTCCAGCCTGCCGGAGCGGACTCCTGGACGATCCAGAACTGCTTGTTGCGGTTCGCCTGGTCTTCCCAGCGGCACAGGACGATCAGTGTGCAGACCCGGGTCTGACCGGTCTCGGGAACCGTGAACGAGCAGTCGCCGTCGGAGTCCGAGGTGCAGGTGGCCCAGCGCTCGGTGCGCGGGCGCGTCGGAGCGCTGTCGCCGCCGTCGTAGAGGCGCAGCTTGACGCCGGCGAGTCCGGAGACGGAGTTCGCCGCAGTGCGGTCTCCGCCGACCTTGACGGTGATCACGGCATTGTCGCCGGAGGCCCGGGGAACCGATTGCGGGGCCACGGCACGCGGCGCTCGTGCGGGAGCCTCTGTCTTCTCAGAGGACTCGTCCGCCGCCGGTGCCGGGGCCTCGGTGGGGGCCGGGGACTGCGAGGGGGTCGGCGCTGCATCCTCGACCTGCGGGTCCGCGTGAGCGGCGGGAACGGCAGAGAACATCATCACCAGGATCGTGGCGATGATGACGCAGGCGTGGGTGAGCCTGGGCGCGAATCCCTGCTGGTCTCTCACGGTTCTCCTCGAGCAGTGTGGGGAGGCAACTGTTCGAGTGTAGGAATCGCGCGCGCGAAGCACCCTGGCCGAATGGACGGGTTGGGTGTTGGGAAAGTGTTGGGTTCTGTAGGGGTTTGAACGTACCCGTTCTCAGGCTTCTCCGCCGCAGTGACGGAGGTCGCATCCAGGCGGGGCCACGGGTCCTGGAATCGGGGCCACGGGTCCCGGAATCGGGCGGCCCGGGGCCTCAGCCGAGGATGTCGATGAGCCCGGGAACGGGCACCCGCGGCAGCGCTCCGGTTCTCGCGAAGCGGCCCCAGATCCGGCGCAGCTCAGGTCCGGCCACCTCGGCGGTCGTCCCGTAGTCGAGGAAGCTCGAGTCCCACACGGGACCGGGGAAGAGCAGCGGCAGGTCACCGGAGTGCGCGGCGTCGAAGAAGCTGCCGTCCCCACGGGAGACGATGAGGAGACGGGAGCCCTGTCCCCCCGACATCCGGTGCCGGTCGTAGAACTCCTTCGCCGCGCGGGTGTAGACAGCCGAGGTGATGCCGGAGATGAGCGATTCGAGCATCGGTGAGGTCAGCCGGCGTGCGTGGAGGCGGTGGAAGGCGGGGACGAACCCCGCGAAGAAGGCGATCTCGCGTTCGGTGCGGGTCATGAGCACGTCGTACTCAGGTGCCGCGCTCTTCCATGCGGCTGCGGCGTCGGCTCGCGAGGGCAGCGGGTAGTCGCCGTAGTGGACGCCGAAGCACATGCCCGCGTGGAGTCCGCCGACGAGCGCGGCCTTGTGGACCTCGTCCTGGGCGGCGAGGATCTCCGGCACGCTCGCCTCGGCGGGAATGCGCTGGGCGACGCGGGCCATGGCCCAGTTCATCGATTCGGTGCCTCCGGAGAGCCCCAAGGGCGCCGACGCCATGATCACGCGCGAGAAGAGGCCGGCGGTCGCCTCGGCGATCATCAGGTGGGCGCATGCGTCGGCGCCGGCGCTCTGGCCGGCGATCGTGACGTTGTCGGGGTCGCCTCCGAAGGCGGCGATGTTCCTCTGCACCCAGCGCAGCGCGGAGATCTGGTCGAGGAGGCCGAGGTTCGAGTGCTCGGGCCGGCCCTGGCCGAGATAGCCGAGGACGCCGAGGCGGTACGTCACGGAGACGACGATGATGTTCTGCTCGGTGACCAGGGCACGGGGGTCGTAGATCTCGGCGTCACCGGCGCCGGAGACGTAGGCGCCGCCGTGGATCCACACGAGGACGGGCAGCGCCGCCTCTCCGGTGAGGGCGTCGGCCGGCATCGTCACGCTCACCCGCAGGCAGTCTTCGCTGGTGGTCAGCCCGCCGATCTGGTCGAAGCTGTATTCGGCGTTGGGGTCGATGTGACGCTGGGGACTGGCAGGGCCGGGGCGCGTTGCGTCGATGGTGTCGACGGCAGGTTCGTCGACCGGTGGAGCGAAGCGTTCGGCGCGGGCGTAGCGGATGCCGCGGGCGCGGATGACCTCGTCGTCGACGACCGCGCGCACGGTCCCGCACGGCGCCGGGATGTCGACCCGCGCCGTCGTCGTCTGCGCACTCATCGCTGCCCGGTCCTGCACGCGTCTCGTCGAGAACGGCTTACTTCGAGGGCTCGACCGGGGGTTCAGCGGACCACGGGAAGACGATCCACTGGTCGGTGCGCTTCCACACGAAGTCGGGGTCGACGATCGACGCGGACTTCGCGTAGATGACAGCGGACTGCGCCTCGGCGCCGTTCTTCTTCAGCAGTTCGAGGACGAGGGCGAGGGTGCGTCCGGAGTCGGCGACGTCGTCGACGACGAGGAGCTTCTTGCCCTTGATCGCCTCGATGTCGAGCATCGGGGCGAGCAGGATCGGGTCGGGCAGGGTCTCCTCGACGTCGGTGTAGAACTCGACGTTGATCGCGTCGGAGAGCTTGAGGCCGAGGGCGTAGGCAAGGGCACCGGCGGGCAGGAGTCCGCCGCGGGCGATCGCGATGACGATCTCCGGGTCGTAGTCGGAGTCCGCGATGGTCTGTGCGAGATCCCTGGCCGACTGGCCGAAGGTGTCCCAGCTGAGGATCTCCTTGTCGGTGAGATCGGTCGAATCGGCGTGGTAGGCCTGGCCCATGGGTGCTCCTCGTGCGTCGGTGTGTCGGGATTCGCGAGTTCGGTGTCGGTCGGGGTGCTCTGTTGACTCCGTCGTGGTTGTCTCAGTCGCGGTTGTCTCAGTCGGGAATCTCAGGATACGCGCCGGAGTCGCTGATCTGCCATTTGATTCCCCACAGCCACCCTGCCGATCCGACGAAGATGAGCGCCGAGGCGGCCAGACCCCACCACGGACCCGCCGATGCGGCGATCGCTCCCCCGCCCAGGGCGCCGAACGGTGCGATGCCCCAGGAGACGAGGCGGCTTGCGGCGGTGACGCGGCCGAGCAGGGCAACGGGGATCGTGCGCTGGCGGTAGGCGCCGGTGATCGCGGAGAAGACGACGGTGGCGACGCTCAGTCCGAAATAGCCGAGAACGAGGAAGACGATCCCCGGCACCGAGGTGGTCAGTGGGATGAGGAGGCCGAGCCCGGTGCCGCCGAGGACGCACCAGAACACGACCCGTCCCTCACCGAAGCGTCGGGCGATGGGGTCGGCGGTCATGGCGGCGCAGACTCCGCCGAACCCGGCGGCGCCGAGCGCCACGCCGATGAGGGAGGCGGTGAAGCCTGGGAGTGACAGGAGATAGACGACGATGACGGCCTGCTGCATGCTCAGTGCGAGGTTGAATTGGGCCCCGCTCACGACCATGCGCATGACGTCGGTGCGGCTGAGGAGGTATCGCCATCCGGTGAGGACGTCGGCGATCAGACCGGCGGCGAGTGGCCGGCGCGGGCGAGCCTCCTCGGTGCCTGCCGACGACTCCGGCCGAGTATCGCACTGTTTCTCGCGGAGGTCGATGTCCTCGTGTCGGGTGTCGCCGTCTGCCGTCTCACGGTCGGTCCTCCCCTGCTGAGGATCGTCCCAATGGCGAAGAACCGCCGCGAGCAGGACGAACGAGACGAGGTAGCCCAGCGCGGTGACGAGCAGTGCGGCGGCGGGATTCGCGAACCCGACGAGCGCACCGGCGAGAGGTGGTCCGAGGATCATCGCCGCGGACTGGCTCCACGTCAGGGCGCTGTTGGCTTTGGTGAGGTCGTCGGGGTCGATGCCGGTGGCGAGCAGGCTCGGTGAGCCGACGAGGAAGAAGACGCTGGCGATGCTGACCGCCACGAGCAGTCCGATGAGCACTGCCGGGTGCAGCATGCCGGCGAAGGCGAGGCCGACGATCGCGGCGAATGCGGTGAAGCGAACGGCTTCGCTGGTCAGCAGCAGGCGTCGGAATCCCTGTCGGTCGATGAGGACCCCGGCGATGGGTCCGACTATCAGCCAGCCGATGTCGTCGGCGGCGACAGCCAGTCCGACGACGCCGTCGTCGGCGCCGAGCGGTCCCACGATGAGCAGGGGTATCCCGACCGAGGTGGAAGCGGCAGCGAGGTCACCGCTGAAGGCGGAGGTGAAGACGCCGGCGAACCGGGACGAGCGGAAGCCCCGAGTGGTCGTCGGCGCGGTCATCGCGGCAGCTGTTCGAGATGCCCCGCTTCCTGGCTGATGTTCCCTCGTCGTTCGGGAAGGGTGTCGGTCCGCCAGTACTCCCCGGTGTGCGGATTGCGCTCGAGGTACTGGTAGTCGATGAGCTCGCGTCGCAGACGGGCGAAGTCGGCGTGGAACTGTTCGAGGTGCTCGTTGATCTCCTTCTCCGTGTAGATCCGGTCGCTGTCGACGGTGTCGCGGATGTCGAGGAGGAGGACGACGAGTGCCCGCCGCTTCATCGGGATGGCGGTGAGTCGCCCGTGCGGCATGAAAGTCCGGCGTGTCTTCGCGCGGAAGGCGTCGAGCGCGGCTGCGAGTTCAGGGTCGACGGTCACCGGGTCGGCATTCGTCGCCGGGGCGGGGGCGAGGAGCCGCTGTGAGAGGAGGGCGGCGCGGGCGGAGGTGTAGTTCTCCCCGGTCTGCGCCATGCGTTCGCGCACGAGGGATTTGAAGTCGCTGTTCTTCGTCATGGTGGTCAGTCCTTTGCCGACCGAACGCTGCCCCAGCTCAATGCCCGGTCAGGAGTTCACCGCTGACGGGTCGATCCGAGGATGTACTCCCCTTCGCCGGATGGTCTGTGTGCTGGGGTGCCAGACCGGGCTGGGCGTCGGATGCGCCGCTGAGCACGAGTATAGGTCATGTCCGGCGCCCGTGAGATGGACCGTGCGATCAGTCCTCGGCGGGTGCGAGGTAGAGCCATCGGCCCGCGCGGCGCACGAAAGCGGAGTTCTCCTCGAGGATGTGGTCGCCGAGGCTGTCGCGGTAGTGGGCGCGGAAGTGCACCGTTCCGGTGTCGTCGTTCTCCAGGCCGCCGGTGGTGTCGACGATGTCGAGTCGTGTCCAGGTGACGAGGTCGTCGACGCCGAGGTCGGCCGGCCGGGTGCGCGGATGCCAGGTGCGGAAGAGGTGGTCGGCGTTCTTCGTGGCGAAAGCGGTGAAGCGGGATCGCATGAGCGCTTCGGCGGTCGTCGGCCATCGCTGGCCGTCGAGGGCGGGGCCGCAGCATTCGTCGAAGCCGGCACCAGGTGGCATTCCGGAGCAGGGGCAGGTCATGGCTCGATGATATCGGTTGCCGAGAGATCGATGCGGGCCTGATGTTCGGACGATTTACCGGACACGGCGGGCCGGCCCATCGCACTCCGATGGCTGGCTACGGATATAGTGTGATTCGCCCCCGTGAGACAGGATCGAAACCCTCTAGGAGGAAAATTGGAATTTGAAGAGCGGCTGGCAGCACTCGCCACAAAAGTTCAGAATCAACGCGACGCAATCCAGACGGAAGAGGCCACAAAGAACGCTTTCGTCATGCCGTTCATATCAACAATCCTTGGATACGACATTTTCGATCCGCTAGAGGTAGTCCCCGAATTCACTGCAGACGTCGGAGTTAAAAAGGGCGAGAAAGTAGATTATGCGATATTACGCGACGGCGAAGTGCAGATCCTCATCGAATGCAAGAAAACAGCAGAGTCGATCAGGATAGAGCACGCGTCTCAGCTTTTCAGATACTTCTCGGTCACAAATGCTCGAATTGCGGTGCTCACCAACGGCGAAGTGTACAATTTCTACACCGACTTGGATGCACCGAACAAGATGGATTCCCGGCCATTTTTGGTCTTGGATCTGAACGATGTGGACGAGACCCTCATTCCCGAACTTCGGAAACTGTCCAAAGAAATCTTTGACCTCGACTCGGTCATCAGCGCAGCAGAAGAACTCAAATATGTCGGGGCAATCAAGAGGGAGATGGCAAGTCAGTTCCGAGAACCAGATGAAGCATTTGTCCGACTGTTTACCAGTCGAGTGTACGATGGCCGATTCACGCAAGAAGCGAAGGCACAATTCACAGAACTCGTCACCAAAGCCGCAAAGCAATACCTTAACGAGCAGGCTAACGACCGACTTAAAACTGCCTTGGGAGCAAGCTATACATCAATGGGCGCTAACACCTCGCCCGAAGAAGTGATAAGCAGTTCCGAAGTTGCTGAAGACGACCTGAACCGGGACACTGAAATTGAAACCACTCTAGAAGAACTAGAGGGTTATCAAATCGTGAAAGCTATTGCATGCAGCGAAGTAAAGCCAGAACGCGTCGCGCAGCGCGATGCCAAATCTTATTTCGCGGTCATACTTGACGACAATAATCGGAAGCCAATTGCTCGTCTGCATTTCAACGGCAAGAAGCAAAAGTATCTCGGGATCTTCGACGAAGATAAGAAAGAAACTCGGATTCCAATCGATGGAATTGAGTCCATCTATGAACATGCCGAACATATCCGCGCAACGGTTAGAAACTATCTGGACTGAACAAGAGTGACCACAACCGGCGTTATGGCGCCAAGGTGCCCATCACGCCGGTTGATCACGCTGACGCGCACATCGAGTGCTTCATTTCGGCGAACGTGCCAGTATGGAGGGATGACGACCGTTTATCTCTCCGGTGATCCCAAGTCCGATGAACTCCTCGCCGAGGATCCCTTCGCCCTGCTCACAGGCATGCTGCTCGACCAGCAGGTCCCGATGGAGGTCGCGTTCGCTGGTCCGGCGAAGCTCGCTGAGCGTCTGGGCAGGCTCGACGTCGCCGAGATTGCGGAGATGAATCCGGACGATTTCCTCGAGAAGTTCGCGGAGAAGCCCGCCGTGCATCGGTTCCCGAAGTCCATGGCTGCCCGAGTGCAGAAGCTCGCCGAGGCCATTGTCGACGACTACGACGGTGACACCGCGGCGATCTGGACTCGTGGTGAACCGACCGGCGTCGAGGTGCTCAAGCGTCTGAAGAGCCTGCCCGGTTTCGGGGAGCAGAAGGCGAAGATCTTCCTTGCGCTCCTCGGCAAGCAGTTCGGTCTCACGGCGCCTGGTTGGCGCGAGGCGGCTGGTGTCTATGGTGAGGACGGCAGCCGTCGCTCGATCGCCGACGTCGTTGACGAGGGAACTCTTCAAGAGGTCCGAGCCTTCAAGAAGCAGGCCAAGGCTGCGGCGAAGGCCGAGAAAGCAGCGAAGTAAAGTTTGGTTCGTATCGTCGGCAGTTCGCATTCAGCTGACGGTGCCCCGACGGTCTGGTCGGCTGCGGTGTCGTTCAGGTGATGGTTGCACAGCCACAAATGGTGATGGTCCCATAGCCACAGATTGAGTTGTGGCACAGATTGAGTTCGGATACAGATCGGGTTCAGGCACTGATTGGGTTCGGGCACAGTTCTCCCCTCAGATCTCAGTCTGGTGGCCGACTCGACCCGTTGGCACTCGACCCGTTGGCACCCGACTCGCCCCCGCCACCCTCATCGTGGCCGCCCGTGTCGGCGAGGTCGTCGAAGAGGGTGCTCATGATGTCCTCGGCCAGGAACCGGGGATGGAAGACCGGTTCCCGGGCAGGATCGACCGATGCCGGTGGCACCCACGCCGGGCGCCCATTGGCCATCATCCGCATCTCCCACTCCGAACGATCCATCAGATGATGATGAGCACTGCACGCCAGGGCCAGATTGTTGATCTCCGTCAACCCACCCCGGGCATGCGGGACCACATGATTGGCATCACACCACCCCGGAGGCGCATCACACCCCGGGAACGTACACCCCTTGTCACGAGCCGTGACCACCGCGATCTGCTGCTTATTGGCAAACCGTTTCTCCGTGAGCACCTGCACCGTCTTCGCCTTCTGCGACACCAGATGGAAGAACACCTGCCCCTGCAACCCACGGGCCTGCAGTTCACTGATCGGGATCGGCGTCTCAACCCCCGTGGTGCCTTCCCCGGTGCCGTGAGCAAGATCCTCAGCCGTCGCGGTCACGACAAGCGCGTAAGGGGTCCCGGCCCCGGCCTGGTCCATGCTGATCCGCGAGACCAGAGTCGCGAACCGTTCATAGATCCACGCCCTCGCTGTCGGCTGCTCAGCACTCAGATCCACCCGGGACCCGTCAGCACGCACCCCCACACCCACCACAAATCCACTGTCCTCAGACTCACCGGCCACCTCGCCGAGGTTAGAGCCCTCGGGGTCGACAGCGCCGGTGGTGCCGTTGGGGCTGTCCGAGCCGTCAGGCGCCTGGCCGACGGTCGGCAGTGGTGCGTCGAACCGGTCACCACGGAGCACGGAATCGACAACATCGAAAAGAGACTCCTGACCACCGACAGCACAATCAACACCACCGTCAGCGCCGTCGGCATCGGCGGGTGCATTACAGACGCCACCGTCACCGGGATTCCCGCAGGCACCCGAACCATCGCCGGATGTTCCGAAAGCACTGCCATCACCATCCGTGTGGGTGGCGTGTTGGGGTGTCGTGGTTTCGTTCGCGGATTTGATCCGCGAGGTCAGCAACCCGTTCAGTGCCGCCCCCGCGACAGGGTCGAGGAGACCATTGAGCACCCAGTCCCCATTGCGTTTGGGTCGCATCGTCACCGAATAGTCACTGCGCGGTGTCTCCTCGACCGGTTTCTTCCCATCCGGATCGATATAGCCCAACATGCGATGAAAGATCGCTCGAATATCAGTGACCCGCACTGTCGGGGCATAGGCGACGAGGCGTTTCTCCACATCCGCCCGCTGCCCGGGACTCACCCAGTCGGGCAGGGCGGCCAGGCAGTCATCAATGGTCTTCGCCTGCCCTGCCGACAACGCCCCTGTGTGGAGGGCTTCGGAGACTTCGGGACACAAGGGTTCGAGTGCCTGCCCGGCCAGATCCACCCGCCCACCGAGGTTCTTGGCCATCTCGGCCCGCCGGTGGGCCTCGGTGCGGGTGAGGTTGAGGCGGTCCTGGATGAGGGACTTCGTGTCCTTCGCCCCCGTCTCCGCCGGTGTGCCTACCCTGTCGTAGACGGCCAGGGCGAGAATCGACAGGGCTTCCGAGACCCGGGAGAGGGCCTCGGCGCCATCGACGAGGAGGAGTGCCTCTTCCGGGCCCATGGGTTTGTCGAAGGACCGCAGTTGGGCATCAAGGTGCATGAGGGTGGTGATGCCGGTGGTGACTTCCGGAGCGAACGCCGTCAGGTCGGCCCACGCACTGCCGGTGAAGAGGGGGTGCCTGCTCACCCAGGCGGGCACGTCGGTGTCCCCGTCCAACGCGGCAGCGGCCGCAGCGATCTCAGCGACCTCGTCGTCGACGGAATCCTGTTCTCCACCCGAGGGTGTGGACGGGTCACCGGCGGCATCAGTGGGTTGGAGACCGGCTATGGGACGATCGCGCTGAGGCACGGGACCGTTTACGGCATCGTGGTCACTCCCGGCGGCATCGTCGCTGCCAGAAGTGGGGTGTGACACTTCTCGTAGACAGTCGTTACCAGGAAGGCACGACAGGGAATCATGTCTACGAATCGCAGGACGTTCACGCCGGAGTTCAAAGCCGACGCGGTCCAGTTGG